>NZ_JADPMS010000078.1:0-3372 GCF_015686645.1 Streptococcus sp. NLN76
GGTTGGAGGTAAAATGAAGGGCTGGGTAACAGACTTTGTAATGAAGACTGAGCAACAAGGAGGATAAGAAACAACCATGAGTCCTTTCCATAACTCTATTGTTCTGGGAAACATTGCAATAGTCAAGTATTTATACAATTATTGTTCAAACTGGGTTTTAATAACCCTCTAAACTTATATTACGAGGAGGAATTAACTTTGAAAGACGTATTCAAGTCTTTAAAAGGGGACCTAATTACTTTTTCTTTGTTAACTATCATCTTGTCTATCCTAATGGTTGGTGAAGCCTATTTAGCTCAGTTTATCATTGATAGAGCAGAGATAAGTGGTATGAACTACCTAGTTCTGACTTTCATCATTTTAATGTTTTTATTTTCTCAGACTGCTGTCTATTTCTTTCAACAATTTAAAACAGCTGTTTTAAGTAAGAGATCCGCTTTTTTATTTCGGAAGTTCCTGTTTAAAAAGATTCAAGAAATTCATCTCAATCATCTAAATAATGATTTAAAAGATCGATTGCTTTCTGCACTTACTGTTCAAATTGATCAAGTGGAATTCAACTATTTCTATACCCTTTACTGGGGAGGTTACTTACTTTGTCAGTTAGTGGTTGCAGTAGTTTTTGCGTTTACGATGGATCCATTAATGGCTGCTATGACATTGCTGTTAAGTCTCCCCAATTTATTAGTTGCTTTAGCGTATAAGGGACAGTTAGCACAGAGTCAAGATGATTTGATTGATCAGACAGATGCCACTATCAATTCCATTAAGGATTTAACCGATGGTTACTTAGATTGGAAAGTAGGAGATGGTGCTGGGGAGGTTTATAATGTTTTTACGCAAGTTACGCAAAGGTTATTAATGAAGCAGACGAAAGTTAGCAAAGTTCAATACTCCGTCGCTAGCTTAAATCAACTTTTTTCCAATGTTTTATACTTTGGTAGCTGGTTGATTGGTGGTTATTTAATTCTAAATAACAATTTGACATTAGGATCTCTTATTACATTCACACAATTACTTACTCGTATTTCTTTTCCAATATATTCTTCGTCAGATCTGATTGCTAGATTTATTGGCGGAAAGAAAATTGTGGATTCATTGAAGCGAGATTTTATCTTTTCAAAAGAAGACGAATCTTTATTTGAGAATCAGCCGTTATTAGAATTTGTTTCTGATATACAGTTTGATAAAGTTGCATCGCCATTGTTGTCAGCTGACTCTTTGACTTTGTCATTTCAAGCCAATCAATTCTATTTAATTAAAGGGAAAAGTGGAAGTGGGAAGTCTACGCTATTCCGATTGATCTTAAAAGAAACAAATGATTATACCGGTAAAATTACCATAAATGGAATAGATTTATCACAGTTATCAGAAAAAGAAATATTCAAAAAAGTAGCCTACGTTCCACAGTTTCCACATATTTTCTCAGGTACACTTAAAGATAATTTGACGCTCTTTTCAGATTCCTACAACCATGAACAATTGTATGCGGTCTTAGAATTTGTAGAATTAGAGAAATGGGCAAACGATCAATCATTATCTATGCCAATAAAAAATGAAGAGGTAACTATTTCTGGAGGAGAAGCAAAGCGTGTGGCATTAGCGAGGGCTTTGCTTTTGGATAAGGAAATACTACTGATTGATGAATTCTCCTCGGGTGTTGATCGCATTACCTTAGAAAAAATCGAAAAGAAACTCGCTCAACTCAACAAATTAATTCTCTACATCTCTCATGTATCTCAGTCTAATGTAAAACAGAATTTTGATTATCTGATTGATCTGGATAATAATGGGGAATTACTAGTATTAAAACAATGATGAGGTCGGATTTAGTCCCACCTTACTTTTTTATTGATAATATTTTTTGAGCATCTTAGCAGTAGCTTTTTCAAACAAAAGCCAATCCTACTCATGACAGTAATCTTGCTGAACATCTAGGAAAAGAATTTTTCCTTGTCCAGTTATGATTGCTTGGACTTTACTTGCGTGTATTTTCTTTTTCCTAGAGTAATTTAACTTTTGTTTTTTGGGGGACGTCGAATTTTTACTCCTGTTGCATCACCTATGATAGTAACGGTATCCTTTATCTTTCCTTTTTCAATAGTGAGGCCACTTTGTACTAAGATCTCTTCAACCCAATGACTGCGGCGAATAAGGTGGCTTTTATGCACACCAAAATCAGCTGCAATTTGTTCATACGTACGATATTCACGAAGGTATTGTAGAGTAGCCATCAATATATTCTAAACTCATTTTGGGATTACGACCGCCTTTAGAGTGTTTGGCCTGATAAGCAACTGTCAAGATTTCTATCATTTTGTCAAAAGTTTTTCTTTCAACACCAACTAGGCGTTTAAAGCGTGAGTCAGAGAGTTTTTTACTGGATTCATAATTCATACCTCCATCTTATCTTTTTTTGTTTCGCAGGAACTCCCGGGTTTATCACTTTAAAAAATCAAAAGATGGCTAACCCCTTGGGGGACAGGGGGGTCGGCTATCTTTTTTAACTCGAATTATTCATACCCTGAATATCTTTGCGTAACTATCAAAAAAATCATCAGAAACAAGCAATAAGCAATTGCAGTTCTGATGATTTTTATGAACGATCAAGCTTTTCTATAAATAAAGATGGATCTGCTACCTTAGCACCCTAAAAAAGGGTAGACTCCACCCTTGGTGCGACTCTCGATTTTTAAAAATGTATTCTATTTGATTCGGTATCCTAATTTCCTAACAAAGGAGGACTGGTCTCCCTTACTGCATAGAGAACGGGGAGTGAGAAATCTAGTCTGGAAATTCGCTCAAAGAGAGCTTGAAACTCATCCTTCAGAGAATAGAGATTGGACAGTTTTAGAATTTGTTTTCTAGCACTTTTGACGCATTTTCCAGCTATCTTCACAAACAGTTTCCGAAAACGTTTCATCGTCAAATTTTTCACAGACCCACTAGCTAAATGCTTCATAAATAAGGAAAGATTATAGGCCAAGCAAGAAATCATCATACGAACTTCATTCTTGATTAGAGTTGAACTATCTGTCTTATCTCCAAAAAATCCAGACTTCATCTCTTTTATGAAATTTTCAGACTGTCCTCGTTTTCGGTAAAGCTGAAAACATTCTTCGCTAGCACCACCAGCTAGATTGGTCACAAGAGAAGTAACTTCATAGAAGAGTTCCCCATCCTTTCTTTCTGAAAATTGGCAGACACGGCGGGCGTGAACCCAAGAATTTGCTTGATAAACAGTATCGGAATAGGAAGAATGAGGTAAAATGGTCATATCCTCATTTTCAGAACCAGGTAAACTTAAATCCCCTAAACGACTAAGAATAGAGTTTCTTTTAAGCTTGATGAGATAGTTCTCTCCACTCTCTT
>NZ_JADPMS010000079.1:0-3037 GCF_015686645.1 Streptococcus sp. NLN76
TAGCACGGTAATGGGCATTGTAATCCGAACCTTCTTGCTTCCCATAAGTTGTAAAATGAGTTGAATCGACATCAATGATAAGATTATCCAACTGATGAAATTGTAAAAAGAGTTGGATTAGTTCAAACATACTAAGATTAGTAGTGGGAGAATCTTCGACGGAAGATTTTCTCACTACTTTTTCTTTATGTTAAAGTAGAGGTGTCTTGTTAAGTCGTATTTTATTTTGGCGCTTAACGTCGTAGTTCAAACTGGCAAGACACCTGTTTTAGTTGGAATTTTTTCAAAGTATGTTGGACGTTGAACGTCGTGTATTGAAAATGAAATCACTAAGACAAGGATCATTCAAGACAAAGTGAGGTAATATTATGAGAGTTGTTTTTGGCATTGATGTCAGTAAGGCGAGTTCAGAAGTCGCGGTTTTCGTAGATACAAATAAAACGATCAGCTATAGTATCACCAATGATGCAATTGGTTTCTCAAGATTATTAGAGGATTTGAAAACTATCTCTTCACCTGAGATTATCTTCGAAGCTACAGGAGTTTATTCACGTCGACTTCAAGCCTTTCTTGAAGAGAATCATTACTCCTACGTTCGTTTAAATCCACTCGATTCAAAGAAACAGATGGATGGTCTACGTGTGCGTAAAACAGACAAAATTGACGCAGAAAAGTTGGCTCTCATTCAGGTAAATTCTAATCGTAAACCAACTTATATTCAAGAAGAGGTCTACAATGAACTTCGCAATCTGAGTCGTTTCTATCAAAATATGACTGAGGACATTGTTCGAACTAAAAATCGCTTGCATAAAGTACTGCAATTGACTTTTTCTGAAATTGAAGGCATCTTATCAACACCCAGTGGTGAGCAATACTGGAATCTAATCTTAGAGTTTCCTAGCAAGAACGAGGTCCTAGCTTTATCACCGGAAGAAATAACTGAAAAAATCAAAAATTCCACTTCAAAACGGATCTCAGAACAAAGGATTTCGGATCTTGTAAACAAATTACAAGAACTAGCCAATCAATCCTATTGTGCAGTCAAGAAAAACTCTTGCATGATAGAAGAAGTTCGGTACTATGCCAAAGAATTACTTCGTCTGACACAACATAGACAAAGTATTCTAGATGAAATGGTAACCTTAGCCGAACCATTACCAGAATATGAGATTCTCCTCTCCATACCTGGAATCGCTAAAACAACTGCAACCAGTATTATTGGTGAACTTGGTGATATTCGTCGTTTTAAAACACCGAATCAGATTAACGCCTTTATCGGAATTGATCTCAGACATTATGAATCTGGGGACTATCTAGCTAGAGAACACATTACAAAACGTGGGAATCCCTATGCCCGCAAAATTCTCTTCAAGTGTATTCACAATATCGCTTCAGCTAGTCGTACTAAACCCTGTCATATTGCGGATTTTTATGAGAAAAGAAAAAGACAATCGCCAAAGGGTTCTACGAAACCACATGCGATTGCCTCCATGCATCGGCTAATACGGACGATACATTACCTCATAACGCATAATAAGCTTTACGACTACAATATCGCAAAAAGTCGGTAAAGAAACTTATGCCATACCATTGTAGCACCTTGCGAAAAAAAATGGAAAGTCAAGGTGCTGTTTCAGTGTACACTTTTTAGTCGGTTCGCTCCATTTTAGGAATAAAATTACTACAAAAATGCCTGTGAGCAAGCCCATTATAAGAGAAGAGGGATTGAGTGTAAAGGCACGCTAACGCTCAAGGCCTTGACACCAAATCCCCTTCTCTTAGCTTTACAACTAGGCTCAGCAGGCATCACTCTGCCAAATAAATTGCCCTATTTTTAAAAAATTGGTTGACAAATGGTAGAAAAATTAAGCTGTCTTAAAGCCTCAACAGTTTCTTCCGTTGCACGTGAAAAGAAACGTGACAGGGTTGATTGAGAGGCAACTTGTTTCGACTCTAGCAGCTGATAGAAATAAGCATCATCTTTCAATTCTTGACAGGCATAGTCTGTATCATGACCCGCTAGAATTTGAAAAATGAGTTGGATAACAATCATTGTGTCTGAGTAAAGAGGGGAATGGCGTTGATCATTAGTGACTAAATATTTGGAAATTAACTCAGTCAGCTTCAAGACCTCAAACAATTCTTTAAAGAGAATCAGTCCGCCATAATTCGTTAGATTTCCTCCCTCAAAAGAAAAATTATTGTTTTTAGCATTATTATTTGTTAGACTGAACATGTGGATTTCCTTTCTTTTTATTTTTTTTTGCACTTATATCATAAAGGGGAAATCCTTTTTTGTCTAGTCGAATGTTTCACCCAATGGGTGAAAAGCAAAACCTTCCAGAAACCCTGTGATCAATACGGTTTCTGGAAGGTTTTTAAGTTAGGTATGAATAATTTGGGTTATTTCTTTGAAGAAAACTATGAACCTTATACAGGCGATGATGGTTCTTTAACTGCTACAGATAAATATGTGATTGAAAGTGTCATCAATAAGTACGGGCATTATGATGCATGGTATTTAAGAGATTTATCTCATGAAGAAATGTCATGGAGAAATAGCCGTGAAGGATTAAATGATTCAGAAAGTGGGAATAAAATCATATCAAAAGATGATATTCGGAAAGATTCTGAGAAAGTACGTGTCTATGACTCACTGTATGATATGTATTTAGATGAGTTTGAAGAATTTGAAGAAGGAGAAGTAGTTTTATGAGTAATATAGTCTTTTAGATTATAAACTTGTAAGTAATTGCGAAATACTAGATGTTTGTTTAATTCAATTGAATTCTTTGTGCAGACATAAAGGTGATGTTTATATAGATGCTCTTTATTTTGATAACTAAAACTCCAAGCAGGCTTCGCCTGCTAACTCATGACGGAAAATTAGTTTAGGTATATAATAAAGATGAGCAATACAAATCCGTAAGTTTATTAGGGCTTTGCCGAGCCTGTAACTAAAACTGGATGAATAAGAGTCATGAGATAACTCGAATACGCCTTGAGCGTGAAAATAAAATTACAAAACAGCCTCTTA
>NZ_JADPMS010000008.1:0-53188 GCF_015686645.1 Streptococcus sp. NLN76
GCTGAAGATGGAAGTCCTTGACCTTCTAAGACGACTTGATTGCCAGCTTGAACGTGCGCGGTCTCATAGCTTGGATTGTAGCGTTCAGCTTCTGGTTTAGCTGTCACTTGAACAGTAATCGGAACTAAATCCTCTGAACCATCGCTGTAACGGACGGTCATTTGACCCGTCAAACTACCTGTTGCCGCATCTGCCGGAACCACGACAGTTACTCGGCCCTGACTATCCACTGTCATACCGAATCCCGTCACGCTATAGCGTGCTGAAGATGGAAGTCCTTGACCTTCTAAGACGACTTGATTGCCAGCTTGAACGTGCGCGGTCTCATAGCTTGGATTGTAGCGTTCAGCTTCTGGTTTAGCTGTCACCTGAACCGTAACCGGAACTAAATCCTCTGAACCATCGCTGTAGCGGACGGTCACTTGACCCGTCAAACTACCTGTTGCCGCGTCTGCTGGCACAATAACAGTCACACGTCCCTGACTATCCACTGTCATGCCGGATCCCGTCACGCTATAGCTTGCTGAAGATGGTAGACCTTGGCCTTCCAAGACGACTTGGTTACCGGCTTCCACCGTCGCAGGAGTGTAACTTGGGTTGTAGCGTTCAGCTGCTGGTTTAGCTGTCACCTGAACCGTAACCGGAACTAAATCCTCGGAACCATCGCTGTAACGGACAGTGACCTGGCCGTGAACGGGGCCGCTTACTGCGTCAATCGGAACAGTAACTGTTACTCGACCCTGTGAATCAATGGTCATACCCGATCCGGTTACGCTGTAGCGTGCTGAAGATGGAAGTCCTTGGCCTTCCAAGAAGACTTGGTTGCCAGCTTCCACCGTCGCAGGAGTATAACTTGGGTTGTAGCGTTCAGCTGCTGGTTTAGCTGTCACTTGAACAGTAACCGGAACTAAATCCTCGGAACCATCGCTATAACGGACAGTGACCTGACCTGTCAAGCTACCTGTTGCCGCATTTTCCGGAACCACGACAGTTACTCGGCCCTGACTATCCACTGTCATACCGGATCCGGTTACGCTATAACTTGCTGAAGATGGAAGTCCTTGGCCTTCTAGGACGACTTGATCGCCCGCTTGAACATGCGCGGTCTCATAGCTTGGATTGTAGCGCCCAGCTTCTGGTTTAGCTGTCACTTGAACAGTAACCGGAACTAAATCCTCGGAACCATCGCTGTAACGGACGGTCACTTGACCCGTCAAACTACCTGTTGCCGCATCTACTGGAACCACGACAGATACTCGGCCCTGACTATCCACTGTCATACCCGACCCCGTTACGCTGTAGCTTGCTGAAGATGGAAGATCTTGGCCTTCTAGGACAACTTGGTTGCCCGCCTCCACCGTCGCAGGAGTATAACTTGGATTGTAGCGTTCAGCTGCTGGTTTAGCTGTCACTTGAACAGTAACCGGAACTAAATCCTCGGAACCATCGCTGTAACGGACAGTGACCTGGCCTGTCAAGCTACCTGTTGCCGCGTCTGCTGGCACAATAACAGTCACACGTCCCTGACTATCCACTGTCATACCGGATCCGGTTACGCTATAGCGTGCTGAAGATGGAAGATCTTGGCCTTCTAGGACAACTTGGTTGCCCGCCTCCACCGTCGCAGGAGTATAACTTGGGTTGTAGCGTTCAGCTGCTGGTTTAGCTGTCACCTGAACCATTACTGGAACTAAATCCTCGGAACCATCGCTGTAACGGACAGTGACCTGGCCGTGAACGGGGCCGCTAACTGCGTCAAGCGGAACAGCCACAGTTACTCGACCCTGTGAATCAATGGTCATACCCGATCCGGTTACGCTGTAGCGTGCTGAAGATGGAAGTCCTTGGCCTTCCAAGAAGACTTGGTTGCCAGCTTCCACCGTCGCAGGAGTATAACTTGGGTTGTAGCGTTCAGCTTCTTCATTGGTGGCTGGGATGCGATTGACCGTTAGGACCAGGCGTTCTGTTGAACCATCCGGGTAGCGTACCTGAACGGTATAAGCGGTCCGCCCAGGTTTCTCGGTAGCGGGTGTAGTGACGGTCGCATTCCCTTGACCATCAAATTCAATTTGGGATCTATTATCAGAAATTACACTGAACTGTGTTCCCCTCGGAACTTGACCTGTCTGAGGCACCACTTCTGATTTTCCAATCTGGATATCGAGGACTGGGTAGTGACCCTCATAAAGGTCCGCTTGAGTCATTTGTCCACTTAACTTGTTCTCCACTTGCAAGACTGAACGATCCATGTAAGAGTTGGAATAAGTATTTCGCATGATGCCAGCTGACTGACTAAAGCCCACCATGACTCCACGCTCTTTCCAAGTTTCCGCCAAGGCAGAAGCTCCACTTGCATCCGCAATAGCAGCAATTTGAGCTGCAAATTCGGCTCGACTGAGTGGATTCTTAAGAGTGTATTCGATGGTATAAGCAGCTGGTTCATAGTAACCACTCAAGGTGACGCTTGGGGTCTTGACTTCCTCAATAATCGGCCGGAAGATCGGAGCCAGATTCTGACGTCTACGTTCGGCTTCTTCTTGGCTGCTGACGCCTTCCAAACTGATAGCTGGAGTATTTTTTGTGTGGACAAGGCCTGTACCATCCACCACCAAAGGAATCGCTTTACTGATACCGACGCCTCCAGCATTGGAAGCATACAAGCTCACTTGGTTGGTATCGACTAGGCTCATCAATTCCGCCGGTAATTTTTGAACGATGTAAGGAATGGTACCCGCTGGCTCGGTTAGCACACTGCGGCCCTTAACCAGTTCATACCGGGTTATAAATTTGAAGCCTTTTACTTGTCCATCTTCAGTGACAAGGGGAAGAATTTCGGAAACTTCTTGGTTACTTGGTGAATCAGCTGTCTTCCTGTTTTTTGTATCGGAAAAAATACTATCTACCGTCGTCTCTGCTTGGGCGGCATCACGGTTAGGCATATCGGCCGCAAACCAAGCGCCATTCAAGGTGTCAACGACCAAACGGTTGATATTGAAGACGCGATCGTAGTTATCTCCACTTACAAAAGCAGATCCAAAAGTCACAGCTTGACTACCCACGAGCTCCGTCACGGTTTTGCCGTCTTTAAGGGTAATCGTTAGCGGAAAATTAGTTGCATCCGATGTGTTATTGGGATCATCTGGGAAGCTGACAAAGCGCTTGAGCACCGGGATGGACCAAAGTTGGTTGTCCTGGCTCGAAGTCAATTCCAGACTCACATCGTAAATGGAATCCGTCTTAACCTTAATGCTCTCAATATTGTTGTAAAAATTTGGATTCTCAAACCAAAGCAAGTAGTTCCCGGATTGACCTTCCTGAGTGTATTCTTGCGAGAAACCCACTCCCTTGAACTTGTTCCAGTTCGTCTGGCGCAAGATGATCTGATTGCCCTTGTTTTCAAAGCGGTCAAAATAGGTTCCGCCATAAATTTCCACAATGAACTTTGGATCGACCACATTCGGAGTAAATCCGTTCACGCCTAAATCAATAGGGGCTTGTGGTTTAGCAGGAGTTACCTCTGTAGCGGAAAGGCCTGCTTCTGATACCATTTGGTTAGGGTTAGCCCCTACTGCCACAGGTTTTCCAGATGACACTGAATTTGTGCTCTCTGTTTCTGGCTGGTCTGAAGCAGGGGTCCTTGCGACTGTCTCGTCCAAAGAGTTTGGTTCTTCCTTTGTTGCCCGCGCTTGAACTGGCTCTACTTTCAAGGGTTCCGCGACCGTAGACGATCCTGACTCGACCAAAGTTGCTTGACGGGAATCTTCCGTCTGAGAGGATAGTGTTTCACCTGAAGGGGCAGGGGACGGTAGTTCCGCTCCTCCAAGGGTCGCATCCGCCGGATAAACCACTGGAGATTCAGTTCCTAAAGCCTCGGCCGGCTCATTCTGAGCCTCTACACTCAAACCTTCCTTAACCTCTGGAACATCTGCTGCTGCCTGTTCAGCTGCCTGAACTGTACCTCCGCCAAAAATCACGCTTCCAAGAAAAACGGAGGCTGCTCCGATGGAATATTTTCGAATGGAAAATCGTTGAACAGTTTTTGTAAACGGTTCAGTTTTCATACATAGAACTCCTTCCTTCTTTTAAAATCCTCGAAGTTTTTCAAAAGAATCTCTCATACATGGAAAATCAATCAGTCATTACTCATTGAACGCAAATTGGAAAACATGTCGTGCCTTGACCTCATTTCTTCGGTTTTTAGGTCGCAATTTTATCCAACTTGTTCTTAGGACATCCTTCAATTTTCACAATGTATCATATTATATTTTAGTTCAAAATCCGCAAAAAGTCCATGCTTTCTCTACCTTTTTCCTTGGGAAATTTATACTGAACTAATTTCAAAATCAGAATACTCGCGGAATTTCAAAAAATGACGAGGATAGCCGATGATGGTAGTTCAACAGGTCTGGGAGACCTGTTGAATATTATCGCTAAAGCGTGCAAGGCACGCAATCAAAGGGGTTCGGCGGAGAGGATTATACTCTCTTAGTTTATCTTTTATTACTGTGTTAGCTCGTCTTGCCGTACTTCAGTACTGTCTGCGACTCGCTGCCTTGTACTAAAAGCAAACTAAAAGACTATAACACATTCAGTTTTGAAATGTAATGAGCATCAGATTTTGACATCCAATGAGAATTACAATTCTTGAACCGCAAAAAACCCCTCCAAAAGGAGGGGCAGGGAAACCAAATTTCATTCATACAAGGGTGATCTCCCTCTTACTCATACATGTTGATACTCTTATCTAGTATGTACCTGCCGACTATTCTTCGTCTTTACGACGACGTCCGACAATTCCAAATCCTGCAAGAAGACCTAGAATTCCGAGAGCTGTTGCGCCAGCTGCATCTTCAGTACCAGTTTCAGGAAGTGCTTCCGCTGGTGCTTCAGGTTGAACTGGAGTTACAGGTTCAGGTTTCGGTTCTGGCTTAGGCTCTGGTTTAGGCTCAGGTTTTGGTTCTGGCTTAGGTTCAGGCTTAGGCTCAGGTTTTGGAACCTCAACATAAGGGATTGGAGTTGGTTTAGTTGGATCTTTTGGTACAGGAGGAATATAACCCTTAGTTGGATCGTTTGGATCAACTGGTTTCAATGGTTCTCTTGTATCTGGATCAACTGGTACCAAACCAGGAACGTGTGGAATAGCTGGTTGACTTGGATCCGTTGGTGGAACAAGTTTACCTGGATCTGTTGGATCGTTGGTATATGGTACTTCAGTCCATGGTTTGTCCGGAGTTACACCTGGAGGGAACTCTGGGACATAGTTAGAGATTGGAGCGTAAATAACTTGATCTAGGATATCTGCTGAATCAGCTGTAATTCCTGTGTGTGCTCCCGCCTCAACTTGTGATGGATCTACAAGGATGAAGCCTTTATAAACTGGAGTCTTGTAGCTTTCGAATGAAGTGCCGTCTTGTGCTACCCAATCACCAAGTGTCGTTTCACCAGTTACCAGATTGATGGTTCCCTCACGACGGAAGCGGAGAGTGTCACGATGCATTGGTACTTCAGATGCTGGAATCTCTTTCAAGCTTCCATCTTCTGCACGTACATAGTAACGAACCTCACGGTTAACTTCCTCAGTCAATTTAAGGATGTCTTCCTTATCTGGATCTGGGTAATTTGGTGTATTTGGATCTGTTGGATCAACTGGCTTGTTAGGATTTACAGGTTTTTCAGGTGTTACAGGGATGATCTTCGCTTTGAGGTCTACGTAGTAAACATCAACGCCATCTTGACCATCGAAGTGTGTGCCTGAAACAAAACCATCTCTCACAAGTTCGTAACCAAGTTTCACATACTTCACAATTGTGTCAGCAGTAGAGTAGTTAATAACTTGTGATGAAGTACCTTCCATAACAGCTGAGCTCTCAAGTTCACGGACAACTGTTGTGCCATCTTGTTTCACTTCGCGGTAGATAATTTGTGCTTTATCGATACGTGCGTAAGGAATTACAGTTGGTTTAGTTGGATCCTCTGGAACAGGAGGGATATAACCCTTAGTTGGGTCATTTGGATCAACTGGCTGCAATGGAATTTGCGGTTCAAATCCTGGTACATAAGGAATGTTTGGTTGAGCTGGATCTGTTGGAGGAACAATCTTACCTGGATCTGTTGGATCGTTGGTGTATGGTACCTCTGTCCATGGTTTCTCTGGTAGATCCGCAGGGAAATCTGGGATGTAGTTAGCAAGTTTCACATACACAACTTCATCGTGGATGTCAGCTGATGTAGCGGTGATTCCTGTGTGAGCACCCTTCATTGCATCTGCAGCATTAGCAAGGATATGACCTTTATAAACTGGAGATGCATAATCTTGGAAGGATGTGCCGTCTAGAGCAACCCACTCACCAAGAGTGTTTTCGCCTGTTACAAGGTTAACAGTTCCTTCACGACGGAAGCGGAGAGTGTCTTCCTTAGTTGCGATTTCCATTTCTGGAATCTTCGTAAGGTTTCCATTCGCATCGCGAACATAGTATTTAACGTCACGATTTACTTCCTCAGTCAACTTCACAATATCAGGGTTTTCAATTGGAGGGTAGACTGGTGAATCTGGATCTGTTGGATCTGTTGGTTTGTTTGGCTCTTGTGGTTTTTCAGGTGTTACAGGAATGATCAATTCTTTCAAGTCAACGTAGTAAACTGCGCTATCTTGAGTGAAGCGAGTACCTGATACAAAACCATCTTTCACAAGTGCATAACCAAGGCGTTTGTATTTCGTAATGGTGTCTGCTGTTGAGTAATTGATGAGATCATCGATTGCTCCTTCGAGAACCGCTGATGCCTCAAGCTCACGAACAACAGTTGTTCCATCTTGACCTACGACACGGTAAACAACTTGTGCAGAAGACATGTTGCGTACATATGGAATCTTCGTATCATCTGTAGGAGTTGTTGGAACTGGAGGGATGTAACCCTTGCTTGGATCTTGTGGATCCACTGGTTTCAATGGTTCATTGGTTCCTGGATCTACTGGTGTCAAACCTGGTACATATGGAATGGCAGGTTGTTGTGGATCAGTAGGAGGAACAATGCTTCCAGGATTCGTTGGATCTGTTACATACGGTACTTCTGTCCAAGGGTTAGTTGGAGTTACGCCTGGAGGAAACTCTGGAACATAGTTACCAACTGGTACGTAGATAACTTGATCATGGATATCTGCTGATGTTGCAGTGATTCCATTATGAGCTCCGGCTTGAAGTTGAGCCGCATTTTCCAAGATGTATCCTGGAACAGATGGGGATGTGTAAGAACCAAATGCTGAACCATCTACAGCCACCCAGTTTTGGAGGGTAGTTGCACCTGTTGCCAAGTTGATGGTACCTTCACGACGGAAGCGAAGTGTATCTGACTTCATGGCTGCCTGTTCAGGCGTCATTTCAGTCAAGCTACCATCTTTACCACGGATGTAGTAACGAACGGTACGAACAACTTCTTCTTCCAATTTGAAGATGTCTGTGCTTGGCTCTACGCTAGGATCCGTTGGTTTTTCTGGATCTGGGTAGTTCGGTGTTGTTGGATCAGTTGGATCTGGATTCTTAGGCAATTCTGGTGTCTCTGGATCAACCGGTTTATTTGGTGTAACTGGTTTTTCTGGAGTTACCGGGATAACAATGGCCTTCACATCAACGTAGAAGGTATCAATACCATCTTGACCGTCGAATTTAGTACCTGGAACAAAGCCATCTTTCACAAGAGTGTAGCCTTTGAGGTAAAGCTCTTTCAAAGTAGCTGCTGTTGAGTACTGAATTTCTTGACCTTCTTCACCATTGATAATATCTGACTTAGCCAATTCCGCATTGACAACAGTACCCGCTTCATCTACAAGACGGTAAATGATTTGAGCTTTGTCTTCCACAGCATTCTTGATGTATGGAATCTTCGTATCTGTTGTTGGTGTTGTCGGAACCGGAGGGACATAACCCTTGTTTGGATCTTGTGGATCCACTGGTTTCAATGGTTCATTGGTTCCTGGATCAACTGGGATTAAGCCTGGCACATATGGAATTGCCGGTTGACTTGGGTCTGTTGGTGGAACAATATCTGTTGGTTTATTTGGATCAGTGACATACGGAACTTCAGTCCATGGGTTGGTTGGAGTTACGCCTGGAGGGAATTCTGGAACATAGTTACCAACTGGTACGTAGATAACTTGATCATGAATATCCTCAGAATCAGCAGAGATACCATTATGGGCACCAGCCTGAAGTTGAGAAGCGTTTTCCAAGATGTAACCAGGGATTGAAGGTGATGTGTAGGCTCCAAATGCTGAACCATCTACAGCTACCCAGTTTTGTAGAGTCGTTGCTCCAGTTGCCAAGTTGATCGTTCCTTGACGACGGAAACGTAGTGTATCTGACTTCATCTCAACAAGATTTGCTGGCAATTCAGTCAATTGTCCGTCTGTACCACGTACATAGTAACGAACGGTACGTACCACTTCTTCCTCAAGTTTGAAGATGTCTGTGCTTGGCTCTACATTAGGATCCTTCGGTTTTTCTGGATCCGGGTAGTTTGGTGTTGTTGGATCTGTTGGATCTGGATTCTTAGGAAGTTCCGGAACTTTGTCTGGATCAACTGGTTTATCAGGTGTTACCGGCGTTTCTGGAGTTACCGGAATCACAATGGCTTTGACATCTACATAGTAAGTGTCTACTCCATCTTGTCCATC
Organism: Streptococcus sp. NLN76; assembly: GCF_015686645.1. Lineage (NCBI taxonomy): Bacteria > Bacillati > Bacillota > Bacilli > Lactobacillales > Streptococcaceae > Streptococcus > Streptococcus sp. NLN76. Next base: position 8,669 of record NZ_JADPMS010000008.1, read on the forward strand.
ATACTTCGTACCAGCTGCAAATCCATCTTTCACAAGAGTATAGCCTTGAAGGTAAAGCTCTTTCAGAGTTGCTGCTGTTGAGTACTTGATTTCCTCCCCTTCTTTACCAACGATAAGTCCTGAATCACGGAGTGATGGATTGATAATTTCACCAGCTTCGTTCACTTCACGATAAATAATGCGTGCTTGATCTTCTTTCACTTCAGAATCTGGATTCTTCACATAAGGAATCTCCGTATCTGTAGTTGGAGAAGTTGGAACTGGTGGAACATAACCTTTACCAGGATTCTCAGGATCAACTGGTTTCAACGGCTCATTTGTTTCCGGATCAACTGGTGTCAAACCTGGAACATAAGGAATTGCAGGTTGTTGTGGATCAGTTGGAGGAACAATTGTAGCTGGGTTGGTAGGATCTGTTGTATATGGTACTTCTGACCATGGATCTGTTGGTGTTGAACCTTCTGGGAACTTAGGCACATAGTTACCAACTGGTACGTAGATAACTTGGTCGTGGATATCCTCAGAATCTGCACCGATACCGTTATGAGCTCCAGCTTGGATTTGCGCTGCATCTTCCAAAATGTAGCCTGCTACAGATGGAGATGTGTAAGCTCCAAAGGCAGAACCGTCAAGAGCTACCCAGTTTTGTAGGGTGGTTTCACCAGTTGCAAGGTTGATGGTTCCTTCACGACGGAAGCGGAGAGTATCAGACTTCATAGCTGCCTGTTCAGGCGTCATTTCAGTCAATTGACCATCTTTACCACGGATGTAGTAACGAACTGTCCTCAAGACTTCATCTTCCAAACGCAAGATATCTGTTTTATCAGGGGTTGGATAGTTTGGAGTCGTTGGATCCGTTGGATCTGGGTTCTTAGGTAGATCAGGTGTATCTGGATCAACCGGTTTGTTTGGATCAACTGGTTTTTCCGGAGTAACTGGGATAATAATCGCAGTCACATCAACGTAGTAGGTGTCGATATCATCTTGACCGTTGAAGGTCAAACCTTCACGGTATTTCGCCCCTGCAACAGTAGAGTTGGTTGAAAGGGTGTAACCTTTGAGGTACAAGTCTTTCAAGGTCTCTGTTGTAGAGTAAGTAATGCGGGCACCTTCTTTACCGTTAATGATTCCAGATGTTGCAATCTGTTCATTTACGATGGTTGTTCCATCAGCAGATACGACACGGTAGATTACCTGTGCACGATCGTCTTTGGCATCTGGATCAACTGGTTTATCTTGTTCAATATATGGGATTGTGGTTTCCACACCTGGATCAGTTGGTGCAGGTGGGATGTAACCCTTGCTTGGATCAGTTGGATCCACTGGTTGCAATGGAGATCCATCCGTTGGGTTTGTTGGAACAAAGCCTTCAACGTAAGGAATCCGTTGAGTTTCATCCGTAGGCGGAACAATCTTGCTTGGATCAGTTGGATCGTTCACGTAAGGAACTTCTGTCCAAGGATTAGTTGGGGTAGAACCATCAGGGAATTTCGGAACATAGCGAGAAATTGGTTTGTAGACAACGATATCGAGATAATCTTCATCTGTTGCACCAACATTCGCATGACCTCCAGCTTCTTTCTGGTCAGCATTGACAAGGACATATCCTGTTACGACAGGGGAAGTCTTATTCTCAAAGCTGTTTCCAGGAGTAGCAGTCCAATCGCCAAGGGTTGTTGCACCTGTTACCAAGTTGATGGTTCCCTCACGACGGAAGTTGAGTGTATCCACAACTTCAGCAGCTACCGCATTCCCATCTTGGTCCACGTATCGGATAGTCCGTTTCACTTCCTCTGTCAACTTCAGAGCTTCTTCTTTGTCTGGAGTTGGGTAAACAGGAGGATTTGGATCTTCAGGATCTGGGTAACCAGGTGTCTTAGGATCAACTGGTTTTTCAGGTTCAATAGGATTTTCCGGAGTAATTGGAATGATGATTGGAGTCAAGTCAACAAAGTAGTTTGTCACTGTACCTGGCTCACCACTGAAGGTTGCTCCAGTTGGGTAACCGTTGTTTACAAGTTGGTAACCTTGCGCATGGTATTTAGCCACGATGGTTGACACTTGATCTTGGGTATAAGGAACAGCCTCACCCTGGTTACCAGTCAATTGACCGGAAGCTTCCAATTGTTTAACGACGGTTGCTCCGTCAGCTGTCACCTCACGGTAAACGATTTGAACAGCGATCTTCTCTGGATCTGGGTTCTTCGCATAGTAGACTTTATCAACAATATTCTCGCTTGCATTGGTAATACCAGTGTGAGCTCCGAATTGAGATTGTGATGTATCTACCAAGTGGTAGCCTGGAATTGCTGGAGATGTCCGGTTGGTAAACTCAGCAGTTGCTGGTTGCCAGCCTTCTTCGTTCCAAACAACTTCACCAGTTACAAGGTTGACAACACCTTCACGACGGAAGCTTACTGTATCAGAAACTTCTCCGCTAAGGACAGCTTCTGTACCTTGCTCGAGATATTGGATGGTACGGGTAACATCTTTCAACATCTTGCTTGGATCTTTCGAATCTGGGTCCGTTGGATCTGGATAATTTGGTGAATCCGGATCGTTCGGATCAACTGGGTTATTTGGATCAACTGGTTTTTCAGGTGTAACCGGAGTCAATTTGGCTTTCAAGGTTACATAGTAAGTATCTGTACCCTTGGTTCCGTCGAAGGTTGCCCCACGTGGGAATCCGTCATTGACAAGTTCATAGCCGAGTTTCTTGTACTTGGCGATAGTTTCAGCGGTTGCATAACCTGTTCCATTTGGACCGATGATTTCGCCCTTCTTACCTTTGAACTCATCTGAACGTTCCAATTCACGAATAACAGTGCGTCCATCTTGCTCTACGTATTGGTAGATAATGACAGCAGCATCAATCCGTGCATATGGAATCTCAGTTACTTGAGTTGGATCAGTTGGTGAAGGAGGAAAGTAGCCTTTAGTTGGATCATTTGGATCAACTGGTTGAAGTGGAATTGTAGGCTCAAATTCAGGGATGTAAGGAATCACCTGAGTTGGGTCTGTTGGTGGTACCAACTTGGTTGGATCGGTTGGATCTTCCTTATACGGTACCTCACTCCATGGGTTATTTGGTTTATCCTCATCTGGAACATCTGGGAAGGATGGAACGTACTTGGCAATTGGAACATAAACAACGCGATCTGTAATATCTGGATCAGTAGCGTTAATGCCTGTGTGTTCCCCTTCTTCTTTCTGATTAGCATCTTTCAAGATGTAGCCTGGGATAACTGGAGAAGCAACATTGCTAAAGCTGTTTCCATCCTTAGCAACCCATTCATTAAGGGTTGTTTCACCTGTAGCCAAGTTAATAGTACCGGTACGTTCGAAGGTCAAAGTATTAACAACATCAGTCGAAAGTACTTTTCCAGATTCATCAACATATTGAATCGTCCGTTTGACTTCTTCTGTCAAGGTTTGAATAGCTGGATCTGTTGGATCTGGATAATTTGGCGTAGTTGGATCTGTTGGATCTGGATTCTTAGGAAGTTCTGGAACTTTATCTGGATCCACTGGTTGATCAGGAGTTACCGGAGTTGTTGGTGTTACAGGGATAATGATTGCTGTGACATCGACATAGTAAGTATCCACATCATCTTGTCCGTTGAAGGTTAAACCAGTGCGGTAATGACGATCTACATCCACGCTTGAATTTGTTGAAAGTGTATACCCTTTGAGGTAGAGTGCTTTCAAGTCTTCCGTTGTAGAGTACGTAATTGCCTCACCCGCATTACCTGGAATTTCAGCAGATTCTGCAATGTTAGGATTTACAACTGCATTTCCTGCTGCGTTCACAACACGGTAGATGATCTTAGCCTTGTCTGCAAGAGACTTGTAAGGAATCTTAGTTTCCACACCTGGATCTGTTGGTGCAGGTGGAATGTAACCCTTCTTAGGATCTGTTGGATCTACAGGTTGCAATGGTTGTCCATCTGCAGGATTTGTTGGCACAAAGTTTTCCACATAAGGGATAATTTGTGTTTCATCCGTTGGTGGAACAATCTTGCTTGGATCTGATGGATCATTTACATACGGAACCTCTGTCCATGGGTTCGTTGGTGTAGAACCATCTGGGAATTCAGGAACATAACGAGAGATTGGTTTATAGACAACATTATCAACGATATCATTATCTGTCGCGTTAATTCCATCATGCGCCCCTTCTTCTTTCTGATTAGGGTCTACAAGAATGTAACCTTTAACCACAGGAGAAGGCTTATCAGCAAAACTAGTTCCATTTTCAGGCGTCCAATCACCTAAAGTAGTCTCACCAGTCACCAAGTTAATGGTTCCTTCACGGCGGAACTTAAGCGTATCCTCTACATCAGAAGCAAGAGGATTACCAGACTGATCTACATACTTAATGGTACGTTTGACTTCTTCTGTTAATTTCTTAACTTCTTCATTATCCGGTGTTGGATAATTTGGTGTATTTGGATCCGTTGGATCTACTGGATTATTTGGATCCACTGGATTCTCAGGTGTGATCGGAATAATCCGAGGTTTCAAGTCGACATTAAAGACTTGTTGCCCATTTTCTCCATCAAACGTTGGTAGAGCTGCGCCATTACGCTCGAATTGCTTAGTTGTTTCGTTATAAGTATAGCCTGTATACCCATCAACCACCAATTCATAACCTTGCTTCTTGTAGGCATTCAATTGCGCAAGAACTTGATCTGCTGTGTAAGGAATTGTCTCACCAGCACTTCCAGCAAGGTTTTCTGACTCAGACAGTACAATCGGGTTAGCAGCATTGGCTACGTTCCGATAAACAACCTTGGCGGTGTCCGTCATTTCAAAGACAACTTTAGTTACCCAGTTTTCTGGAACCCCTGTGTTGGTCATATTTGACCAGAAGGTATCGCTTACCACATCACGACCGCTTGCATCTTTGGTCAGAATCTTCTCTTCAAATCCATCTTTAGTCAAGACCGCATGAACGCTTTCCCCTTGACCACGTTGATTCACAAGAGATTGCAAGTTAGGTACATTAGATTCTGTAATGGTTGCAACATAGCCTGCCAAACTCTTATTGACTGTTGAATAAGGATCTTTCGTTTGACTATCTGTTGTCGTTTTCCAGCCGGAATCGGAAGTAGCTGAGTAAGGAATCTTATTGTACTCTTGAAGGAAAACGTCTCCCCCAGTAATGGTGGTATTTGCAAAACGTTGCTTCAAGACTTCCGTATCCAAACGGAGGTTCATATTCCGTTCCCAATCAGAAGTCTCTGTTACAGAGTTTGCCTCGTTGGCAAAAACTTCAGAAATTGGCACAACAGAACCGTCAGCCTTCTTCACATAATACTCAATCGTGTTTGTGTGTTTCGCAAGCGGATTGATCTTCGTACCGTTTGCAACCCAAACGCTGTGTGAGTTTTGTGTGGTTAAGTCAATATCATAGGAACGATCTTGGCTACTTTCTGGTTCAACAGGTCGTATACCGCCTCTTGAATTCGCCAATGGAATAGATGGACTGGAACCTGTAATATCAGTTGGTCCACCAAAACCTTGGATATCGACATCCCCTTGTTTGACATCAATCCAGACACCATTTTGCTTCTGTGCATCTGTTTGAAGTGGAGCTTTGTGAGTTCCTTCATTCCGAGCGTAAACTGTATAGGTCTCTGCATTCACAGCTGAATCCAAGACAAATTCCATCTTGGTCCCTGGGACATTTCCATAAATCAGGTTAGGCGTACCAGCTGTCGGAGGATTAAATCCTTGAGGGGTTGAGTTCGGTAGTTTCCCGTTTGGATCTTCAATTTGATTTCCAAGAGGTGTCGTATAGCGCTGCAAACTGAAGTAAAGCGGCGTATCAACACGGAAAACAACATTTTTGGTTGCTCCAAGAGGAACCGAAATCAACTCAGCATAGTGGTTTCTATTATCATCCCGGATATCTACCACTGTACCCTGCTTCACATTGAAGAGTGGTTGTGTTGCAGAACCCTCACGTGAATCGAGGGAAATCAGGTCATCGTAATCATTTCCGATATTTCGACTTCCGTTTCGGTTTTTCGCTACGACGATAAACTTCGCATAGTCATCAACAGTGATGGTACCAGCATTATTAACACCGATGTAGTTATAACCATCATAGGAACCAGACGGTGTTCCATTTCCATTATAGGGAGCCTTACCATCGGATGTAAAGCTATTATACGAATGCTTTCCAAAAACAATGTGCGAGTCATCCCCGAGATCCATAGCTACACCACGACCAGTATTGTTGAAAACAACATTCGATTGTTGGCCAGTTGTAAAAGTAGCATTGTGACCTGTAATAATGGAATCACGACCTGTAAAGGTTGCCTTACCTTCTTTACCAATAGAGATGGTTGCAGAAGAGTTGGCTAATTTACTTGTATTTCCAGCACCGTAACCACCATAGCGATCCGCATCCGTCTCATTTCCACCTGGACGTTTAACACCGATCGAAATCGCTTGACCAATGGACGAGTTAATGTTTAAGGTTGAGGCTTCACCCGTCTTCACAGTACCGGTCAATGGCATGTAGATAGCAGCATCATGGTAGCGAGATTTAGCTGAAGTATCGTTTGACTGATTCATGTTGATGGTCAAACTACCCTTATCCTTCACTTCAACAGTTGCGCTGTTTGGAAGACTAATCGCGTCACCAGAAGCGGTACGATTTACTGTAAATGTAGCATCTTCATCAACAACCACTGCACGAACATCGTGGATATTGGCTGGACGGCGATTATTCCGACCATTTTGATCGGTGTAGTTTGCTCTTTCTCCCTGCCATGCAGTATTCATTTGAACATACTGAGTTCCACCAGCTAAAGAAGTATAGCTGTCTGACAGGCTAGACGTTGTATTTCCCTTGATGACCACAGTCGTTTGTGGACCAGCACCAAAGAGAACACCTTCACTCTTTACATCTTCAAAGGTCACCGTTGACGAACGGTTTTGACTAAGATCAATTGGACCATTTGAGTTGGCAGAATAAACACTCAAGTTACTAAAGAGGATATCTCCGACAGCACTTGAAGTTGGTTTAATAGAGTAAGAACGGAAATCAATCGCACTATTGGCACCATCACCATAGATATTTATAGCACGATTCGCAATTGCTAGGGACAAAGTCCGGTCAACAGCTTTTGTCTTCGCATTTGTCGCTTCAGATGAACCATTACCATTGGTAATGCCATTCACAGTATTCGGAGCAAAAATTTGTCCTTGTACCTTGATATCTGTAACGCTAGCGTTGGATAGAGCAGCCACAAATTGGTCCCAATTTGTAACAGTTGTTGCTGTTGTTGGAGCAGTTGCAGCCCGGAAGGCACTGTTCAGGGGCATTGCCTGTGGACGAGCTACGTCAGTCTCCTTGCTTTCTGTTGCTGATTCTGCCTTTTTTTCTTCATCAGACTTCGTTTCAGCAGCAGTAGCCGTATTTTCAGCTACTGTAGTTGCCTCTTCTGAAGATGACGAAGAACTTGACGTAGAAGCTTCAGCTGAAGCAGTAGACATTTCGGAACTTGCAGACCTTACTACTGTTGCGTCACTTGTTACTACAGCAGGTTCTGCATTGTAAGTAGACGTGTCTGAAGCAGCTTCCAAAGAGACATCCGAAGATGAACCAGTCGAAGCCGAGCTGTTGCTTTCATCAGACTCAGAGGTGGCCGTTTCCTCTGCTTGTACATTCTGCCCAGTAAAGAGCATTGTTCCAAGCAAGACAGACGCAGCACCAAAAGAATATTTCCGAATGGAAAACCTCTGGACTGATCGATCAAACATGTGTTTCTTCATGTCGTCTTTCATTCTCCTTTTTTATTATTAACCTAGCACACGAAACCAAGATTACGAATACTATAGGCTGTATTATGATAACATTTCATAGCATTATTGTAAAGGAATTCGAGGCGCTATTTTTGTGATTTATATTACAAAAACACCCTATATAACAAGGTTTACCCTTCACAATCTCTTTAACCGGATAATCGGTTATATTAGTTAAAGGGTGCTTAATAAAAAAAAAAAAAAAAACCACCAATATTTTGGTTTAGTTGTTTGGTCTGATTTTTTTAGACAGACTGTCCAAAAAAAAGAGACTGGAATCATTCATCCAATCTCTATCAATAACTAGAAAAAAACTAGTGTAGTCTTTTAGTTTACTTTTAGTACAAGGCAGCGAGTCGTAGACAGCTCAATCTCTAGGGGAGATTTTGAGCTTACTGAAACACTTTCGAAGAAAGTTTCAAATAAGTACATAAGTACAGCAAGACGAGCTAACAAAGTAACAAAAGATAAGCTAAAAGGGGATATCACAACCTATTCAAGGCAGCTTCTATATGCTTCAAGGACTTATCTTTCCCCAAAAGGAAAATGGTATTTGGCAAATCTGGGCCATGCATCTCACCAGACACCGCCACACGAATTGGCATAAAGAGATTTTTCCCTTTGACACCTGTTTCTTTTTGAACTTCCTTGATCAACGGAGCAATCTGGTCTACTTGGAAATCTTCCTCATACAAATCCGCTAGTTTCTGACGGAAGGTTGACAAAACAAGAGGAACAGTCTCACCTGCTAATACCTCAGCTGCTTCCTCCGTAAGCGTTGGGAAGTCACCAAAGAAGAGATCTGTCAGAGGCACAATGTCCTCTGCCGCAGTCAATTGCGGTTGGTAAAGGGAAACCATCTCCGCAGCCTTATCCGTCCAACGACCAGCTTCCTCTAAGAATGGTTTGGTCAAAGTTAAAACAGTTTCCAAGTCAGCCTTCTTGAAGTATTCATTACTCATCCAGTCCAGCTTCTTCTGATCAAAGGCTGCAGGGGACTTGCTGAGACGGGCTTCATCAAACAAGTTCACTAATTCTGCCTGACTAAAGATTTCTTCCTCCCCACCTGGGTTCCAGCCAAGAAGAGCGATAAAGTTAAAGACAGCTTCTGGCAAATACCCTTTTTTGCGATAATCTTCAATAAATTGAAGGGTATTGGTGTCCCGTTTAGAAAGTTTCTTGCCAGTTTCACTGTTGATGATCAAGGTCATGTGGCCAAAACTTGGTGCTTCCCAACCTAGGGCTTCGTAGACCATCAATTGTTTTGGCGTGTTCGCAATGTGGTCATCGCCACGGATAACGTGTGAAATCTCCATCAAGTGGTCATCAACAACCACCGCAAAGTTATAGGTTGGGTAGCCATCGCGTTTCTGGATAACCCAGTCACCACCAATGTTTCCCCCTTCAAACTCAATCTCACCCTTAACCATGTCTACCCATTTGTAGATGTGGTCTTCTTTTACGGCTAAACGAACGGTTGGCTGGATACCAGCAGCTTTCCGCTCAGCAATATAAGTCGCTTTCTCGTCTTCAGTCATCCCTAAGAATTCATTGATATAACGAGGTGTTTCACCAGCTGCTTCTTGGCGTTCTCGTTCTGCGGCCAATTCTTCCTCTGTTACATAAGACTTATATGCCAAACCAGCTTCTAACAATTGATCGATGTAGGTTTGGTAAATTTCCAACCGTTCTGACTGGCGGTAAGGACCAAAGTCACCCGGATTTACCGGACTTTCATCCCAATCCATACCCAACCAGGCTAAGTTTTCCAACTGTGAACGCTCCCCGTCTTCCACATGGCGCTTGCGGTCGGTATCCTCAATCCGGATCACAAAATCACCGCCATGGTGGCGAGCAAATAAGTAGTTAAAGAGCGCTGTCCGCGCATTTCCAATATGCAAAAGTCCTGTTGGACTTGGTGCATAACGCACCCGAATCTTGTTTGTCACAATCCTATCCTCATTTAATCTTTTTTTGAAATTATACCACAAGTCTAGGGATTCAAAAACTGGTCTGGATCAATCTCCCACTCTCCAAAAATCCCCGGTTCCAAGACCCAATTCCGTCGAGCCTGCAAGTGCTCAACCGGTTCTTGAGCCAAAAGCAGGTTGGTCGCCTTATCTTCTATAGCTAGGAAGCGCAGCTGCCGATTGGCCGCATAGCCTCCTAAATCTGCAGCGATTTCGTAAACATAGACCTGCTCAGGATCCACACTGTCAATAAAATCCAATAATTGATCTTCTATATAGTTTCGATCACTCACCATCCTCTACTCCTCGTAATATAAGTTTAGCGGGTTATTAAAACCCAGTTTGGACAATAATTGTATAAATGCTTGACTATTGCAATGTTTCCCCAGAACAATAGAGTTATGGAAAAGACTCATGGTTGTTTCTTACCATCCTTTACCAAGAGAAGCACTGCCTGAGCAGCCATCCCTTCTTCACGTCCCACAAATCCTAGTTTCTCCGTTGTGGTTGCCTTGAGATTCACAGCTTGCTCCTCCATGTGGAGCAGGTCTGCAATCCTTTTTTTCATAGCTGGCAAATGCGGTGCCATTTTGGGTCGCTCAGCCAAAATGGTCGCATCGATATTGCCAACGCGATAGCCTTCTTTTTTCATTTCTTCATATACGGAAGCCAAAATTTTAGTAGAAGCAATACCTTTCAATTCGGGATTGGTGTCTGGAAAGGCATGACCGATATCTCCACGTCCGAGCGCTCCGATAAGGGCGTCGGTAATGGCATGAAGGAGAACATCCGCATCGGAATGCCCCTTGAGCCCACGGTCAAAGGGCAAGTGAACGCCCCCCACAATCAAGGAACGGCCTTCTACCAGCTCATGCACATCATAGCCTTGGCCAATTCGGATCATTTGAAACCTTCCTTTCTAAGGAATTGCCCTAAAATGAGGTCTTCTGGCGTTGTCATCTTCACATTCCAGTAAGAACCCGGAACCAGCCCCACCTTGACAGAGCTAAAAGTCTCCACGAGACTCGCATCATCCGTCCCCAAATAACCTGCCTGCAGAGCCTTCTTATGCACTTCCGCTAATAAAGCAGCTTCAAAAAATTGCGGCGTCTGAGCCGCCATCAAGCGCTCCCGTGGCACCGTTTGCTGAACACGTCCAGCATGCACTTCTTTAATGGTATCCTTAACAGGCACTGCCAGAATAGAATTAGGCTGACCCTTGAGGTCCTGGAGCTGGTCCGAACTGATGAAAGGGCGGGCTCCGTCATGAACCATAACCCAATCTGCGTCCACATAGGCCAAACCCAACCGCACTGAATCCTGACGTTCCGGTCCGCCCGTAACAAAAAGGACCTGTGGAGATAGATAATCCTCAAAGGCTGGTCTGTCCTCAGGACGGCCAACTAGCAAAATACGCTGGCAATCCGGATCCGCCTGAAAGACCTGCAGGCTGTAAACAAAGATGGCTTGCCCGTCTAACTCTAAAAGAATTTTATTCCGGTCAGCTCCCATCCGGCGGCCTGAACCAGCCACCAGTAAAATGACATCATACTTCATCCAAACACCTTCTGCAAGACTTCTGAAATGCGGGTCACACCAATTACTTCAATTCCTTGGGGAAGTTTGACGCCCTGAAGGGAATTCTGAGGAACATAGACTTTTTTGAACCCTAATTTAGCAGCTTCTTGAATCCGCTGTTCCACGCGGTTAACCCGGCGGATTTCTCCCGTCAAGCCGATTTCTCCGATAAAGGCTTCATCTGGCTGTGTCGGTAAATCCTTGTAAGAGGAGGCAATCGCTACCGCAACCGCCAAGTCAATAGCCGGCTCATCTAGCTTAACCCCACCAGCTGACTTGAGATAGGCATCCTGATTCTGCAAGAGTAAACCGGCCCGTTTCTCTAAAACGGCCATGATGAGACTGGCTCGATTAAAATCAAGACCCGTTGTGGTTCGCTTCGCATTCCCAAACATTGTTGGCGTCACCAAGGCCTGAACCTCCGCCAAAATGGGCCGAGTCCCTTCCATGGTTACCACAATAGAAGAGCCAGTAGCCCCATCCAAGCGTTCCTCTAAGAAAACCTGACTGGGATTTTGCACTTCCACCAAGCCTTCCGACTGCATCTCAAAAATTCCAATTTCATTGGTTGATCCAAAACGGTTTTTAACAGCCCGCAAAATTCGGAAAGTATGTTGGCGCTCCCCTTCAAAATAAAGAACCGTATCCACCATATGTTCCAAGGTCCGGGGACCTGCAAGCGTTCCCTCCTTGGTCATATGTCCAACAATGAAGGTGGCAATTTTATTGGTTTTGGCCAACTGCATCAGCTGATTGGTCACTTCCCGTACTTGACTGACAGAACCTTGGACGCTGGAGATATCTGGCGATAGGATTGTCTGAATCGAATCGATAATCAGATAGTCCGGTTTCAAACGCTCAACCTCTGTCCGAATACTATCCATATTGGTTTCAGCATAGAGATAGAAGTCTGAATCAGGATCCCCCAAACGCTCAGCCCGTAACTTGATTTGTTCAGCAGATTCTTCTCCACTAACGTAGAGAACGGTCCCCAGTTGTGCCAATTGGGTCGAAACTTGCAGGAGCAAGGTGGATTTCCCTATCCCCGGATCTCCCCCGATCAAGACTAGACTACCCGGAACCACCCCGCCACCAAGGACGCGGTTAAATTCTTCTAAGCCTGTCTTTGTCCGGGATACGTCGATGGAGGTCACCTGATTGAGTTTCATCGGTCTAGCCTTTTCACCCGTCAGACTCACGCGCGCGTGCTTGACCTCAGCCTGTTCAATTTCTTCCACAAAAGAGGACCAAGCCCCACAATTTGGACAGCGGCCCATGTATTTGGGGGAGTGGTAATCACAGTTTTGACAAATAAAGGTTGATTTTTTCTTAGCCATGGGAACTCCTAACGACCCGTGGAACCAAAGCCGCCTTGGCGTTGGCCACTAGCCTGATCCCCATCCGCCAAGAGGAAGGGCACAAATACAGCTTGAACAATCCGTTCTCCTACTTCCAGAGAAACCGGCTGATCGGTAATATTCTGCATCTGGGCAAAGATGTGCCCCTCATTGGCTTCATTGCCATAGTAATCTCCGTCAATCACCCCGACGGAGTTAATCAAGACCAACCCCTTCTTGCGCGGGTTCGATGAACGATCATAAAGATAGAGCACTTCATTGGCTTGCATATAAGCCTTGACCCCCGTTGGAACCAGCTTGATTTCGCCCGGTTCAAGTACCATAGCCTCCGCAACTTTAAGGTCATAGCCAGCAGCCTGAGCCGTCTCTCGCTTTGGTAACAACTGACGATCACTGTAGTGACTGACTAATTCAAAACCACGTAAACGCATGACTTCCTCCTATTTCTCATTCCTTTTATTATACACCAAAGGAGAGAGTCCTTGGGTTTGAAAACTTACCCCGCATTCACTTGGCTTGACCAGAAGCTGAACGGGAGGCAGCGCCAATCACTCACACCAAAGCCAGTCGATGCTGCCTTTTGGTATAATGGTTAGCAAGAGAAAGGAGCTCCTATGTTTTCAGACCTACCTGCCAGTTTTCTGCAGATGTCGGCGATTTTTTTATCCATTGTCATCGAAGCCTTGCCTTTCGTGCTCCTTGGCAGCATTATTTCGGGCTTCATTGAAGTCTACTTGACACCCGAAAAAGTCGTTCGTTTTCTACCTCAAAACAAATTTTTGAATATCCTGATTGGGTCCTTTGCAGGCCTGATTTTTCCCTCTTGTGAATGTGGAATTGTCCCCATTATTCACCGCTTTCTCAAAAAGAAGGTGCCGACCTATACGGCCCTTCCCTTTTTGGTAACAGCCCCTGTGATAAATCCCATTGTCCTGTTTGCGACCTTTTCCGCCTTTGGGAACTCCTGGCTTTTTGCCCTGACCCGCGCTTTAGGTTCGCTCATCTTAGCTCAAGTCCTAGGGATTCTCCTTGGCTTCGTCTGGACAGAGGACATCCTAACCAACCATCAGGAGAACTTGCCCTTGCACGGCCACAAGCACACAGACCAAGGACAGGGACACTTTTTTCAAGCCTGGGTTCATGCCCTTGATGAATTTTTCGATTCTGGCCGCTACTTGATCCTCGGTGCCCTTTTTGCCAGTTGTGTTCAGGTTTACGTACCTACGCGCATCCTGACCAGCATCTCCAGCAGTCCCTTCGTTGCCATACTGATCCTAATGGTGCTCAGTTTCCTTCTCTCCCTTTGCAGCGAAGCCGATGCCTTCATCGGATCCTCACTCTTGGGAACCTTCGGAATGGCACCCGTTATGGCTTTTCTAGTCATCGGTCCCGTCCTTGACATCAAAAACCTGCTCATGATGACCCGCGTTTTCAAAAAAACTTTCATTCGCAATTTCATCCTGGTCACCGTACTTGTCGTATTCCTCTTTGCAGCTAGTTTGGAGGTGCTCCTATGATTCGTTTTCTCATTTTAGCCGGTTACTTCGAGCTCAGCCTCTACCTGACCTGGAGCGGCAAACTCGACCACTACATCAACCTGCACTATTCCTACTTAGCCTATCTCTCCATGGCCCTGACTTTCCTCTTGGCCCTCATTCAATTACGCCTCCTTTTAAAGGAAGAAAAAGAAAAGGGCTCATCCAGTCAACGATTAGCCTATCTAGCCCTAGCTATCCCTCTTCTAGTAGGCTTTCTCTTCCCCACCGTCAGCCTCGATTCCACGACTGTTTCGGCTAAGGGCTACCAATTTCCCCTAGCAGCAGGGACATCAGCAGAAATCCAGGCAGACGAAGGAACAACGAGTCAGTACCTGAAACCCGACACCAGTTCCTACTTCACCAAAAAAGCCTATGAGAATGAAATGCAGGCTGTAGCCGCCAAGTATCTCAAAGAAGATACCATCCAGGTGACTACACAGAACTATATGGAATTTATGGAAGCTCTCTACGATTATCCTGACCAGTTCCTGGGCAAGGAAGTCCAGATGAGCGGCTTTGTCTACAACGACCCCAAACAAACCCAGCAACAATTCCTCTTCCGTTTCGGGATTATCCACTGTATTGCAGACTCCGGTGTCTACGGACTCCTAACCACCGGCCAAGACCAATCCTACCCTGACAATACCTGGGTCTCCGCCAAGGGTAAAATTGCCATTCATTTCCATAAAGACCTCAACCAAAGCCTACCTACCTTGGAGCTGACAGACTGGACTCGCATTGATGAACCCACAAACCCCTATGTTTACCGAGAATTTTAACTTCGTCACCCTCAATATTAAAGCTTTAGACAAAAGTCTCAACTTTTCTACATCATTTAATAAAATTACTTTGACGCTGTGGTTGATTGGTGTTTTCCTTCGCTTTTATTGAGAGAACATTTCATGTTCTCTGATCCAGAAACTCAAAGAGTCAACTCCTGACTCTTTGACCTCCGAAAACAACCTAATCAACTGTGCGGGGGTCGGACAACGAACTCTTCTCAATTGAGAGAGTTCTGTCCAACTCCCATTCGGCAGTGGTTTTAATTTGCCCATTTTCCAAGCGTACAATCCGCTCCAGCCTCTGAGCCAGATCCAAACGGTGTGTGATAACAACCAGTGTTTTATCCAAGTCCACGAGACGGTCAAATACCCGCTCTTCCGTCTCTGGATCCAAGTGGCTGGTTGCCTCATCCAAAATGAGGAATTCAGCCCCTGTCAAAAGGGTCCGAGCTAGGGCTAAACGCTGAATCTGCCCAGTAGACAAAGCCGTCCCATCCGTCCCGACTTGCGTATCCAATCCCAGAGGCAAGGCTGCCACAAACTCCGCAGCTTCAACCAATCGTAAAACCTCCCACAAGTCATCCTCAGCTGTTCCGACCGCAGCCGCCCAGAGTAGATTCTCCCGTAAATTTCCTTGGAATAAGCCCGCATTTTGAGCCAGATACTGGACTTGCCTCCGCAGGTCACGAGGATTCATACGAGAAAAATCTTGTCCGGCCAGCATGACCTGCCCTTCCAAGGGTTGGTAGAATCCAACCAGCAATTTGGCGAGACTGGTTTTGCCAGAGCCGGATATCCCCAGAATACCTAGTTTCTGCCCACGAGGAATCTCCAAATTCACAGCTTTAAGGAGCGGACTTCCGTAATCATAGGCAAAGCTAACACTCCGCACTGATAAACCACTTTGATCGCCAACCAAAGATTCTTGTCCGCTCCCTTTTTCCTGTGGCACTTGATAGACCTCCTGTAGACGCTGATAGGCCACTTGAGCCTTCTGGACCTGTACTTGAATCTGGAGTAGGTTTTCCAAAGGCCCTGTAAAATAAGCCAAGAGACTGGTGAATGTCAGGAGTTGGCCCAGGCTCAGATGCCCCTTGAGAATCAGGTGAGAGCCCCACCAAAAGATTGCCACCGTTGTCCCTAGTTGCAAGGCGCTTTTGAGGGCAGCCTGAATCTGTTCGGCACAACTGTAGGCGCAGATCTTGTCCCAAAAGTTTTCCAAGTAATCCTTATTCTGAACCAGGGCTCCCTCTTCAATCCCCAAAGCCTTGAGGGTCTCCATGTCTTTGATATGATCCATCAAACTAGAGGATAGTTGGGAGCCCGCCTCCAATTGTTCCTGATGATAGCCCTTAAATTTTTTCTGAAAGGCAAAAAATAATAGGGTGTAGAGGGGGACCAAAAGCAAGGCCAGTAGAAAGAGCTGCGGCGATTGCCAAGCAAGGGCAAGGCTTAGACTAACCAAGGTTAGACCATCTAAGAGTAGAGTGAGGCCCAACGAGGCTAAGGCTTCAATGATTTGGTTGGCGTCTGTGAAGCGAGAGAGAATTTCGCCGCTACGGCGCGTGGTGAAAAAGCTCATCGGCAAACTGAAAACATGAGCTAGATAATCCTCCAGCAACTTTAGCGAAAGCTGGCGACTCAAGAGGACCAAGGGATATTGTTTGCAAAATTGCAGAAAGGCTTGAAGAACTGCTGCAAAAAGCAAGCACGCACTTAGGCGACTAATCCAGTCCATACGGCCTTGGGGCAAGAAGGTGTCCACAATCCACTGCAAACCATAAGAAGACAAAATAGTGACAAGGGTCAGGCAGAAACTCATGATAACAATGACCGTAAAAAGGCCCCGCTCCTGAAAAAGCAGACGAAAAAGTGACCAGAAGGATGCTTCCTTCCGCTTCTGAGGCCGATAGTCCGGACCTGGCTCGAAGAACAGAGCAACACCTGTCCATTCCTTTAAAAATGCAGCATGACTCCGTTCCACCAAGCCCACCTGCGGATCTGGGTCGGCTAGGTAAACACTGGTATCTGTCATCCGATAAACCACATAGTAATGCAAAAACTTCTCGTCCTTCACCACATGAACCAAAGCCGGCTTCTCCGCCACCCCACTTGCAAGATTCTCCAAATCCAATTTCAAAGGCTGACAGATCAAGCCCAATTCTTCCCCAGCTTTGACCAGACCATAGGCTGTCGTCCCATTTAAACCCGTTTTGCTTAAGGTCCGCAAATAGGCCAGGGAATAATCTGAACCATAGTAGCTCAAAAGCATGGCCAAACAAGCCACCCCACAATCCTTCCAGTCCACCTGCATCCGATAGTCTTTTTTCGAAAACATAAGATCCCTCCTACTTATTGATTCGGAAGAGAACTGAAAAAGAGGATAGATAATAAAATTCTAACCTCTTAATGGGCACCTCTAAAAACTCCTCTCTTCGTGTCGAAAATTTAATTTAAGCGGGTCTTCATATTTTGTAGTGCGGGTCAGATAGCATTTTATGCTATCTGAGTTACAAGATAAGGAGAGCAAAGCTCTCTACAAAGCAGCCTTTAGTAAATGGCTAAGTGATTCGATTCCCGAATCACTTAGCATCACTAGATTTCGAGCCAATGTCTCGAAATCTCCGTCATCTAACAGTTGTTTCTCAACTGCTGATGATTCCACTACGGTATGAAGACCGCTTTTTCCTATTTTCACTAAAGGAATCTTATGAGATAATCCCGAGTTTATCACTTTGTACCGTAGGCAACACGACTCAATCACTTGATAAGACTGGATTTTTTGGAACTCTGTTAGCTTTTTCTATTGTGTTGTATGCGTCTGTTTGTTGAAATAAAATTGAATTATAGCTTTAATATGAGCAGAATAGACTGAACAATTATAGTAAAGAAAGCATGATTCGAGCCCTGAATAACGTCAAGGCAATCCCTTTACAAGATGATTAGTACAGATTTTAAGATAATTCGGATATACAGAAGTTAAATAAGCTGCTTGGTATTAAAGAGATTTAAGATTTTGTAAAAGATATAGTCTTTTAGCACAAGGCAGCGAGTCGTAGACAGCACTGAAGTACGGCAAGACGAGCTAACACAGTAACAAAAGATAAACTAAAAGACTATGAAATCACGCAAACTAGAAGTCTTTATAAAAAAAGACCTAGGTTTTTACACCTAGATCTGACTTTACATCTATTTTAATCCTTATTCAAAAACGAATTGATTTTTATAGAGTCCCGCATAGAAGCCATCTTGGGCCAACAAGGCTTGATGGTTTCCGCGTTCGATGACTTGGCCATCTTTAAGGACGATGATTTCATCCGCATTCAAAATAGTCTTGAGGCGGTGAGCAATGACAAAGCTGGTTCGACCAGCCACAATAGCTTCCATAGCACTTTGAATCTTAGCCTCCGTCACGGTATCCACGTTGGAGGTCGCTTCATCCAGAATTAAGACTTGTGGGTCTGTCATCAGGGTTCGAGCGATGGAGATTAGCTGCTTCTGTCCAGTTGAGAAGACATTTTGCTCGTCGTCAACCAGGGTATCATAGCCATCCGGCAGACTCATGATAAAGTCATGGATGTGGGTTGCTTTGGCAGCAGCTTCTACCATTTCTTGAGGAGCATCTGGAACTCCAAACCGGATGTTATCGCGAATGGTTCCACTAAAGAGAACCGATTCCTGAAGAACAATCCCGACATTTTGCCGGAGGCTATCCAGGTCATACTCCCGAATATCGCGGCCATCAAACTGGATGGAACCTGCGTCTACATCGTAGAAACGGTTGATCAAGTTCATGATGGTGGTCTTACCTGAACCAGTCGGTCCAACAACGGCCACCATTTTGCCTTTAGGAGCAGAAATGCTGACGCCTTTCAAAACCTTTTGACCCGGTAGGTAACCGAAATCGATCCCTTGAATAGCCACTCCTTCTTTCAGCTCTGTAAAATGAGGGGCATGGACTGGACGAACTTCTTCGGCTTCGTCGAACATTTCCTGAATCCGTCCAGCCCCTGTGAAGGCCAACTGCAATTCTGCCCAACTCGAAGCCACTTGCATAATCGGTTGGTAATATTGTTGGGAATATTGGACGAAGGTTACGACCAAACCAAGAGCCGCAGCCGTCGTCATGGATGTGTCATTTAAGAGTAGGTTAGATCCGACAAAGATGACAATGGCCGTATTAATCAAACTCATCCCGTTCATAACAGGAAAGAGCATCCCTGCAAAGAGCCGCCCTCTGAAGGTAGCCTCTCGCACCCGATCATTCAAGACCACAAAACCCTCAATCGCCTCCTCTTGCACCCCTTGCACAATAATCGCCTTTTGCCCTGAAATTTTCTCATCCATATAAGCATTCAGCTTACTTACCTCAGCCTGTTGCAAGTTGGTGTACTTGCGCGCCATTCTTACAATAAAAACTAAAAGAAGAAGGGCGATTGGAGTAGAAGCTACGGTTACCCAGGCCAATTGCGTGTTCTGAACAAACATCATCCAGACCAAGCCAATATACAAGGCAATGTTTGAAACCACCTGCGTCAAGCTTTGGTTAAAGGAGTTTTGAATATTGTCCAAATCGGAAGTAAAGCGAGACAAGATGTCCCCATCCTTGTGCTGGTCAAAAAAGGCCACCGTCAAACGCTCCAATTTCCCAAAGAGACCTTTTCGCATTCGGTTGGTTGAATGGGCCACAATACGAGTAAAGAGCAAGGTATAAATCAACATGGAAACAGTGGTAAACACATAAGTCAAAAAGAGTTTCCACATAACCGAACCGAAGGCATCCATGCTTGGTGCAACCATTTTAGCTCCAGTTGCTTCACTAATTGCCTGGGCGTCAAAATACCCTTGTACCCAGTTTCCTAATTCCGCCAAAGCATCCCCAAGAAAGACAGGTGCCTGCACTTGGAGATAGGTGGAGGCAATAATGGCTAAGAAAATCAAGAGAAAGGATAATTTATAGCGTTTAAAGTAAAACCAGAAAAAACGTGCAGTTTTCATGTTAGGCCTCCTTTCCTTTTTGTGTTTCGTAAATTTCACGGTAGACATCATTCGTAGCAACCAGCTCCGCGTGAGTTCCTTCCCCAATCAAGCGCCCTTCATCCAGAACCAGGATTTTGTCCGCCTTGACAACGGAAGAAATTTTCTGGGCAATGATGACAGTAGTTGTCCCTTTTAGGTCCTTATTCAAAGCTTCCTGAACCAGCTTCTCGGATTTTGCATCCAAAGCAGAAGTCGAATCATCCAAAATCAAAACTTTTGGCTTACCGATTACTCCACGCGCAATGCTCATTCGCTGCTTCTGACCACCTGAAAAGTTATTCCCACGCTCTTCTACCTGGCTATCATAATTGGCATCCATGCGGTCGATGAACTCCTTAGCCTGAGCAATACTGGCAGCTCGCTCCATGGCAGTAGCGTCCGCGTCAGCATCCCCTTGACGAAGATTGTCAGCAATAGTTCCACTAAAGAGGATGGCTTTCTGCAAGACGATGGAGACCGTCTTACGGACTGTTTCCTGACTCAAATCGCGCAAGTCGCGACCACCAATGGTGATTTTCCCTTCTTGTGGATCAAAAAGGCGCGGAATGAGTTGGGCTAAGGTAGATTTCCCAGCTCCAGTGGCTCCAACAACCCCAATCATCTGACCTGGCTCCACACTGAAGCTAATATCCTTGAGGATTGGATCCGTATCATGCGGGTAAGTGAAGGTCACGTGATCAAAGACCAAACTCCCCTCTAAGTCCTCAAACTCAGTTTCCTTAAAGGTCATAGCTGGTTCCGTATCCAGAACTTCCTGGATGCGTCCAAGGGCAATAAAAGCCCGGCTGGCCTGCATTCCCATAAAGCTCACCATGATGATCGAGAACATAATCTGCATCATGTAGGTCATAAAGGATGCGATATTTCCAATCGCTTCTGGCTCGGTATCAACAATCTGAGACACCATATAGATGGAGAGGAAGGTCGCCATATAAGCGATAAAGGTCACTGCTGGCATCATGATCGAGAAACCGTAACCGATAAAGAGGTTCAAATTCAAGAGATCATTGGACACCTCTTTAAACTTAGCATACTGAGCCTTTTCCTGAACGAAGGACTTGACCACCCGAACTCCGCGGAGGTTCTCCTTGGCAATGGCATTAATCTTATCCATTAGGGTTTGGAAGAGACCAAACCGTGGTCCCATCTGACTCATGATTACACCCATAACAGTCGCAATGCCTAGAACCATCAAAACCAATACCCACCAGAGACTTGGTAGCGTCCGGACAGCCATAATAAATGCTCCGAAAAAGAGAATCGGCAAGCGCAGCAAGACCTGGAAAAGCATCATCATCAAATTCTGAATCTGCGTCACATCATTGGTCATGCGCACAACCAGATTTCCAGCATTGAATTCCTCAATATTGGCATAGGAGAATGTTTGGATTTTACGGAAGGTCGCCTCCCTCAAATCCGCCGATACTCCTTGGGCAATCTTGGCCGCTAAAATGGTATTGATGACCCCCGCTAGCAAACCTGCCCCGGCAATCACCAAGAGCCAAACACCGATGGATGAAATCTTATCCTGGTTATTCTCTAAGACCGCAGCTAAGACATCACTCAAATAACTTGGTTGCATAAGGGAACTAGCCACGATGACAATGACCATGAGCACAGATCCCAAGACATACCATTTATAAGGCTTTAGTGCCTGTTTTAGCATGTTTTCCTCCTTCATTCCATAAAAAAGCTCCTGGTCCATAATCATGGACAGGACACTCTCTTCTCATTAATGTATCCTAGAATCTTACCATAAATTCCTAAGCCCTGCAAGCCTCGGATTGTTTTTAAATCCCATTAGATTATGATAAAATGAAAAGGAAAACAACGAAGGAAGGAACTATGGAAAAACAAATCATTACCATCCTAGGACCCGGGTCTTGGGGAACTGCTCTAGCCCAGGTCTTAGATGACAATGGCCATGAGGTCCGATTATGGGGCAACGCCCCTGAACAAGTTGAGGAAATTAATACCCAACACCAAAATACCCGCTATTTCCAAGATATCACGCTATCCCCAAGTATCAGAGCTTATAGCGACTTGGACCAAGCCTTAGCAGATACTCAGGCTGTCCTTTTTGTCGTCCCAACCAAGGTTACACGCCTAGTTGCCCAAAAAGTCGCAGCCAGTCTGGACCATTCAGTCACAGTCCTGCACGCCTCCAAAGGATTGGAGCCTGGCAGCCATAAGCGTTTGTCTACAATATTGGAAGAGGAAATCCCTGCCAATCTCCGCTCGGAAATCGTCGTTGTTTCTGGACCGAGTCACGCGGAAGAAGCCGTTGTTCGAGACATCACGCTGATTACGGCTGCTTCAAAAGATTTAGACGCTGCACGCTACGCCCAAGCACTTTTCAGTAATTCCTACTTCCGCCTCTACACCAACACCGATGTTATCGGCGTTGAAACCGCAGGCGCCCTCAAGAACATCATCGCAGTCGGTGCAGGTGTCCTAGCTGGCCTGGGCTACGGTGATAACGCTAAAGCTGCGATCATCACGCGCGGACTAGCCGAAATTACCCGTTTAGGAGTCCAGATGGGGGCAGACCCACTAACCTACAGTGGCTTGTCCGGTGTTGGGGACCTCATCGTTACAGGTACCTCCAAACACTCCCGCAACTGGCGAGCGGGTTATGCTCTTGGACAAGGACAAGATTTGGAATCCATCGAAGCTTCCATGGGCATGGTCATCGAAGGTCTATCCACAACCAAGGTTGCCTATGAGTTAGCTCAAGAACTTGGGGTTTACATGCCTATCACCCAAGGAATTTACCAAGTTATTTATGAAAATCGTCCCATCAAAGAGGCCATCACTGAAATGATGACTAATGAATTTAAAGAAGAAAACGAATGGAGTTAAACATGAATAAAAAAGTCAGAAAAGCCGTCATCCCTGCAGCTGGACTCGGTACTCGCTTCTTACCAGCGACCAAGGCCCTTGCCAAAGAAATGTTGCCCATTGTTGATAAACCAACCATCCAATTTATCGTTGAAGAAGCCCTTCAATCCGGTATTGAAGAAATCTTGGTTGTCACCGGTAAGGCCAAACGCTCCATTGAAGACCACTTCGATTCAAACTTTGAATTGGAATATAACCTAAAAGAAAAAGGAAAAGATGAGCTCCTCAAGCTTGTCGACGAGACAACTGGTATCCGCCTACACTTCATCCGTCAAAGCCATCCACGTGGACTCGGAGATGCGGTTTTACAAGCCAAGGCCTTCGTAGGGAACGAGCCTTTTGTGGTTATGTTGGGAGACGACCTCATGGAAGATAAGGTACCTCTCACACGCCAATTGATGGATGACTATGACAAAACGCATGCATCTACTATTGCTGTTATGCAAGTCCCACACGAGGAGGTCTCCGCATACGGAGTGATCGCCCCTCAAGGAAAAGGTACAAACGGACTTTACTCCGTGGAAACCTTTGTGGAAAAACCAGCTCCTCAAGATGCTCCTAGTGACTTGGCGATCATCGGGCGCTACCTCTTGACCCCAGAAATTTTCAACATCTTGGAAACCCAAGCGCCAGGTGCAGGGAATGAAATCCAACTAACGGACGCTATCGATACCCTCAATAAAACCCAACGTGTTTTTGCCCGTGAATTCAAAGGGAAACGTTACGACGTCGGCGATAAATATGGCTACATGAAAACTTCTATCGAGTATGCCCTCCGTCACCCACAAGTCAAAGATGACCTTAAACAATACATCATTGACCTTGGAAAAGTGTTAGAAAAAGCAGACCGCCCTCATAAAAAATTAAAATAAAACCACAGAACAAAATCAAAAACCACAGCTTGGTTCCAACAAGTCATCTTGTGAGAGCCAGCTGTGGTTTTTGTCGGTTAAACTCTTTGAAAATTTTAGCGTTACCCAGCCTCTTTAAATGTTATACTCTTTTAGTTTATCTTTTATTACTGTGTTAGCTCGCCTTGCCGTACTTCAGTACTGTCTACGACTCGCTGCCTTGTACTAAAAGTAAACTAAAAGACTATAAATCTCTACAAAACTGTAGCCAAGGTGATCAAAAACAAGCCAACGTAGACACCTAGGCCTAGCAGTTGGCCTCTACGGCCATGGACGAGCCCATAGGGATGTAGGGGGAGCGATAGGGCCAAACAAGCTCCTCCCACAAGACCTCCCAAGTGTCCTGCAAGACTGACGCCGGGTACCAAACTAAAGACCAGGTTCATGACTAAGAGAGGGAGATAGGATTGGCCTAAATGTTGAAGATAGGGATTTGGAAGCCAACGAAGGACTACCAAAATGGTAAAGAGGCCATAGATAGAGGTTGAAGCTCCCGCTACAATCACCTCTGGACTAAAGACGAGACAGAACAGATTCCCCATCAGCCCTGCCAAAAGGTACATGAAGAAAAAGCGGACGGATCCATAAAGTCTTTCGATTTGCTGACCAAGGAAATAGATGGTTAAGGTGTTGGAGAAAAAGTGCATAAAACCAATATGCACAAAAATCGCTGAAAGAAGACGATAGGATTGGCCTAAATCCCAGTGGATCAAAGGGGGATAAAGAGCCCCAAACTGAATCAACAAGCGAGCATCCTCTACCGCACCACCAGACACGATATACATGAGCAGAAAGACGAGGCAGTTAAGGGCTACAAAAAGACAGGTAACAGGACTATATTTCAATTGAGACATCATCGATAAGAAGCTCCTTTACAGCTTGATCATGGTTTTCAGGGGTGAAGTCGGCTAATTGTTGGCCGTAGACCGTAGACACGGTCCAACCAGGGAAATCGGCCAAGATACGGTCATAAAAACCTCCCCCGTAACCGATTCGATAGCCATCTTTCCGAAAGACAAGACCGGGTACATGAAGTACATCAATATCCATTAGCTTAAGGTCTGGATCAGGAAGGTTCGTCGGCTCTAAAATTCCATAGACACCTGCTCTCAAGGAACTAGCCTCATAATCCACAAAGACCATGTGACCTGGGCCTAAAACCTTGGGAACTAGCAGACGTTTGCCATCCAAGTGCGCTTGTTTCAACAGGGCTTGCGTATCGACCTCATGGCTGAGGGACAGGTAGGTGGCCACCACTTCTGCCTGCTGATAGGCCGGTGAAGCTAGCAACTTGCCCATTAACCGCTGATCGGCAAGCCTTTTTCTTTCTGGAGACAGTTGTTTCAGAGCCTCTAGCCCCTTTTTTCGTAAGATTTTTTTCATATTCCTATCATAACACAAAATAGCGGTTGGCTAAGCCAACCGCCGTGGTTCTTAATAAAGTCCGTAAACAAGGACGGCTAAAATCGCACCTAGGAAAGGCCCAACCACTGGAATCCAAGCATAGGACCAATCGCCGTCACCCTTGTGGGAGATTGGGAGGATGGAGTGAACTAAACGTGGGCCCAAATCTCGAGCTGGATTAATGGCGTAACCGGTAGTTCCTCCAAGGGACAGACCAACACCAATAATGAGGGCTGCAACAGACAAGGTCGACACGCCAGCTGCGATGTTCGCGGTTCCCATGGCCAAGAGTGTCAAGACAAGAACAAAGGTCCCCAAGATTTCAGAAATCAAGTTGGAAACATTGTCTCGAAGAGCTGGACCAGTCGCAAAGGTTCCCAAGATAGCAGCTGGATCCTCTGCTGCATCGTAATGGGGCTTATACATGAGCCAAACCAGAATTTGACCAAACATAGCACCAAGGAACTGGGCAAGGACATAAGTTCCAAAGGATGCCCATGGTAGTGAGCCATTGAGAGCCATAGCTAGAGAAACAGCTGGATTGAGGTGGGCTGGGGACAGACTACTCACCGCAAAAGCCGCAATCGCAACTGCCAGACCCCAACCGGCTGTAATAACAATCCAACCCGCATCATGGTTTTTGGTTTTAGGAAGCACAACCCCTGCTACCACCCCATTCCCTAAAAGAATGAGCAGGGCCGTTCCTAGAAATTCTCCTAAAAATTCGTTCGACATATTGTGATTCTCCTTATGCCTTCAATGAGGCTAAATCATTTTCTGCAAGGCTGACTGCCAACTCTTCTTGGTAAGCAGCCTTTTCTTCTGGGCTCCATTCATAGTAACGAGCCATTTCTTCAACGACAGCATCCTTGATACCATCCACTTGCTCTCGCTTGAAGAGCATGTAATTGGTGCGGCGAAGCAAGAAGTCTACGGGACTCAAGGTCAACTCATTTTGCATCGCATAGTGGAGGGATAGTGTATCCGCCAAACTCAAACCTGGAGCAGCTTGAACCGTTTGGGCCAAGGCATAAACTTTTGGTGCATTTGAACCATACAAGTTGGCCAAATACTTAGCCTCATCCTTGTCCAAACCACGCGCCACACCCAATTGCGCAAAGACTTCCAATTCCGCTTCGACATTATGTGGATTGAGTTCCCCACCAGAGACCGGATAGGTCTTCGAATGCACCAAGGTGAAGGACCGTTGGAATTCCTCCGCCAGAATTTGCAGGATTAACTCCATCGCTCCCTCTGCCATTTTGCGGTAGTCCGTAATCTTACCGCCCGCCAAGGTTAGGAGACCATTTGGATCGCGCTCCAAACTGGAACCGCGCGATACAGCAGACGGATCCAAACTTTTCTCAGATGTAGAGGATTCCATTTTGCTAAGAACATGTTCCACGTCTTCCCTTGTTTTTTCTTTGGCAAGATAAGCTTGAACGGCTCCAATCAACTGCTCAAAACTATCGTCACTAAGGGAACCATTATCGCCACCATTGTAATCAGAAGCATTATTGCCCGCAATCAATGGCCGCAGACCAGCCCAACCGCTTTCAATATCCGCAACGGTCAAGTGAGCCTCTGGGAAACGATGGTTAACAATCTGCAAGAGGTAATCCACATCCTCTTTTTCCACACGAGGATGAGCCAAATCCCCTTGGTAGTCGGTATCCGTTGTTCCAAAATAAGTTTTATTTTCACGCGGAAGAACAAAAATCATCCGACCATCTGCCAAACCGGAGTCAAAATAAACCGGCTGACTAACCTTGAGACGACTAGAATCCACCACCAAGTGAACCCCCTTGGTTGGACGCATCAAACTAAAGGCTTGCTCAGGATTGCTGAGGTTACGAACTTGGTCAGACCAAGGTCCGGTTGTGTTAATCACCAGACGAGCCCGAATTTCTAAGGTTTCATCTGTCAATAAATCACGCGCCTGAACTCCGACAATCTGATTTCCTTCAAAGAGGAAGCCTTCTGCTTTGACATGATTGGCTAGATAAGCCCCATCTTGATTGGCCCGTTTTAGATTTTCAATCACCAAGCGGGCATCATTATTACGGAAATCGAGGTAGACACCGCCACCTACCAATCCTTCTTTCCGCAGGTCAGGTTCCCGCTCCAACACTTGTTCCCGACTGAGAACTTGGTTGGCAACGGAAGAACCATTGACCCCAGCCAAAAGGTCATACAAATCCATAGCCACTTTCAAACGGAAAAGATTGAAGGTAGCTCCTGGTTCATCATAAACTGGAAGCAACATTGGATCCGGCTTAGGAATATGTGGGGCAATGCGTTGCACTACCGCCCGCTCGCTCACCGTATCTGACACAACCTCCACATCAAATTGTTTGAGGTAGCGGAGACCTCCGTGAACCAATTTAGTAGAGCGACTGGAGGTCCCCTCCGCAAAGTCTTGCATCTCAATCAAACCAGTGTCCAAACCAGATGCGGCCGCTTGTAAAGCTAACCCAGCTCCAGTTATTCCTCCACCAATGATCAACAAATCCAGTGTTTGCTCTTGCATTTTTTCCAATGCCCGTGTTCGGGTACGTTTTGAAAATTCCATGGTCAATACCTATTCCTATCTAATACTCTCTACAGCGTCAAAGTTCTTCCACTAACCAAAATAGGACGAGGTGACTTTTACCTCAACCTCTGTACATTTCAAATTCTGACTGTATTAAACCTCATCATTTTTCAACATTTTTCGGGTATTCCTATTTAAAGTTAGTTAAGTCTTACTTCAACTACTGACCAGAGATGAAACCAGTCTGCAGTTATACTCTTTTAGTTTATCTTTTATTACTGTGTTAGCTCGTCTTGCCGTACTTCAATACTGTCTACGACTCGCTGCCTTGTACTAAAAGTAAACTAAAAGACTATAAAGTTTTTATGTGAAATGACGAATCTAAATAAAAGGTCCAGTGGTCCTTTTATTCAGGAAGCTTCTGAGACACTTAAGCCTCACTATCGTCCGCAAAGACGCGCGTCGCTTTGACAGCTTTTTTCCAACCCTTGTAGAGTTGTTCCTTACGCGCTTCGTTCATAGATGGCTCGAAGAGCTGTCCTGTTTCGTTTAAGGTTTTTAACTCGTCCAAGTCTTGCCAATAACCGACAGCCAATCCTGCCAAGAAGGCTGCTCCCAAGGCTGTTGTTTCAAGGTTCTTGGCACGTGCAATATCAATGCCCAAGATATCCGCTTGGAATTGCATCAAGAAATTATTCATGGCTGCCCCACCATCAACCTTGAGGAGGTGAATGGCCGTTTCTGCATCCACTTGCATGGTGTCGATGATATCTCGAACCTGGTAAGCAATGGATTGAAGGGTCGCCTTAATAAAGTCTTCCTTACTGGTGCCACGTGTCAAGCCAAAGACGGATCCACGGGCATTTTGATCCCAATAAGGAGCTCCCAAGCCGGTAAAGGCAGGTACCACATAGACTTCATCGTTACTTTGAGAAGCAAGGGCTAGGCTCTCTGATTCTGGAGAGGCTTCAATCATCCGCAAACCATCCCGTAACCATTGAATCGCTGAACCGGCAATAAAGATCGAACCTTCAAGGGCATAGTACACCTTACCATTAATACCATAGGCAATAGTCGTCAAGAGATTGTTTTGAGACAACTGCATCTTCTCACCGGTATTCATGATGATGAAGGAACCGGTTCCATAGGTATTTTTCACCATTCCTGGTTCAAAGGCTAATTGACCAAAGAGGGCTGCTTGTTGGTCCCCAGCCATACCAGAAATCGGCACTTCTCCTCCATAGAAATGGAAAGGAGCTGTTTTGCCATAAATCTCAGAGTTGGAGCGAACCTCCGGCAACATAGCCTTTGGAATATTCAAGATTTCAAGGATCTCATCATCCCACTCCAAGGTCTCGATATTGTAAAGCATGGTCCGAGCCGCATTGGAATAGTCTGTCACATGAGAAGCCCCGTCAGTCAATTTCCAAACCAACCAGGTGTCAATCGTTCCAAAGAGCAACTCACCTTTTTCAGCTCGTTCTTGAGCTCCTGGAACCTGGTCCAAGATCCAACGCACCTTGGTTGCTGAGAAGTACGCGTCAATCACCAAACCCGTTTTCTTATGGAAGAGCTCTGTATAGCCATCCTGCTTCAACTGTTCTGCCAAAGGCGCTGTTTGACGAGATTGCCATACAATCGCATTGTAGATTGGTAGCCCTGTTTTCTTATCCCAGACCACCGTGGTTTCCCGCTGATTGGTAATCCCGATTGCCGCCACCTGACTTGGTTTAACACCACTCTCAATAAAGGCACCCGCAATGACAGACTGAACAGAAGTCCAGATTTCATTGGCATTGTGCTCTACCCAGCCAGCCTCTGGGAAAATCTGCGTAAACTCCTTCTGACTGCTGGCAACCTTCTCTCCCTTTTTATTGAAAAGAATCGCCCGCGAACTCGTCGTCCCCTGGTCAATGGCCATAATATATGTTTCAGTCATGATCGACCTCCTAAGGTTTTAGTATGACTTTAGTATATCAAACGCTTTCATTCGCATCCTATCAACTTTTTTGCTTTTATAAAAAAAACTGATAGGATTTTGTGATATTTTCACAAAATCCTATCAGTTTGAAGAAACTCACGAATGACTTCCAGGTCATAGCCTAACAAATCTCCTTGGAGGACATGGGTGGGCTGGGTAGGATAAGTCCGCCAAGCGGCATCCGTAACAACTAGACTATACTCCATCCCTGCTTGATAGGTTTCCACTTCAATTAAACGGTTGTGTTGCAGGTACTGTTTGAGGGTCCGAACCATCCGCGCCAAGACCAAAGGTGACCGGTAAGAATCCACCGCCAGTCGCTTAATGGGTTGTTTCAAGTCTCCCAGATAATCCAAAATCTGAACAAAATCCCATTCAAAAGCTAAGAGGCGACTATCCCCATCGTCCACTAAACGCAAAGCCAGAGAACGAGACACATCTACTGTAATCCAGGATTGAGGATAGAGTCGGGTATAAGAGCGTAAAGCTCCCTCTACTTCCCAAGGGACAAGTCCTCCTTCAAAGAAATAGACCTGACTAGCCAAGCGGCCCAAGTCATCTAAAACAGGACCTGGCCCTTGAGGAGACACTCCTAATTCTTTCAGAGCCTGGAGTAATTCTGTCACCTTATCCTGAATCGGACCCCCAAAAGCCAAGAATTTCTCCATCTCCCGACTAGACAAGAGACCCTGTCCCAATAGAAAGGCAAACAGAAGGCTCAGCTCAGACGAATCCCAATCCAAGCTTGCCAAACGACTTGTCAACTGCTGAAAGGTTGGGTGTTCCTGATATAACCGCAAATCTGCTGACAATTTCTGCTGAAAACGTTGGCGTAGCCGAGACAAAGACCACCAAATCGCCAAGTCCAGTCCCGGATCCTTCTGAATCACCGACTCAACCACAGCTTGAAACTGCTGATAGTCTGCCTGTTGCTGGATTCTAGCAAAATCTTCTGCTTGGGTCATTCCTCGCAGGAGTTCAAAGGCCAAGAACCGCACCTGCACTTCACTTCCTCGCAAACGGCCATTTTGAATGGCCAGTCCAAATTCCTCCAATAACTGGTTGAGGCCTAGCAAATGCCGGTTCAAGGTTGCTTCACTGATTTGAAAACGAGCGGCTAGCGTCTGAATACTGAAAACCTGCTGGGACCAAACAGCTTCCAAGATTCGAAAACGCAGAGAGCGCCGTAACAATATCCCTGTCAAAGCCGGCAAACGAAAATCTCGCCCCGCCTGTAAGCGCAAAAGGTCCCCTTCTAGGCTCAGATGAGCTCCTAGATTTTCTCGGTCTAGGAGCTCATTTAATTCCTCTAAATATTTCAAAAAAGTCTTTCGGGATAAACCCGTTCGAGCCTGAAGCTCTCCCAGAGACAAAGGTCCACCCTCCTGTAGGAGGGTGGTGATCATCCGATAGGAAGCCGCTGCTACCTTGTCCATTAACTGTGCACAATCCATTTTATACTCCCAAGTGAGGCTGCGCGTCGCCGCCTCTTCTCTTTTCACAAAATCAAATCTTCTCCTCTTCGATGGAAAGCAAAACCATGGAGGGAAGAATCAACATAGAGGCCACAAAGAGAGACCAATGGGGCTCCAAGCCTAAAAATGCCAAGCTCAGTAAGATGGAGGCCAAGGGCTCACTGGCTCCGACGACCGAAATAACCAAAGGCGAAACCAGCTTCAGAGCCTGCAAGAGAATCCAGAAAGACAAGGCAGTCCCAAAGAGAGCAATGATCGCCGAAATAGAAAGGCTGATTGCGTCCACCTGGAAGGTCACCTGCCAAACAGGATAGAGAAAGTTGGAAAAGGCGCCCGCTACCAAGAGACCCCACCCCAGGGTATAAAGGGAGCCAAAGCGATTCATAAAATAGGTAGGCAAGGTTGTATTAAAAAGAATTCCCACAGCACTCAAGAGTCCCGCTACCAAAGCCTTGGGACTAATAGAGAGCTGACTCAGATCACCCTCACTCACTAGCAAGGTCACTCCAATCATGGTCAACACCACATAGAGAATGGATTTTCCAGAAACTGGATGCTTTTTCCACAGGGCTGTGTATAGCAAAATAAAGACGGGTGCTGTAAACTGTAAAATTGTAGCTGTAGCCGCATTCGAATGTTGAATACAGAGGTAAAAGAAGTACTGAACTGAAAAGAGCCCCAAAATCGTATAGGCAAAAAAACGGGGCAGCTTTTTCGGTTCTTGCCAAATACTCCAGAGACCTGCTGGATTTTGGACATAAGCCAATATCAATAAGACGAGTCCGCCAATCAAAAGACGCATGGAGGTAATCCAACCCGTTTCCACTGTGTAATGGGAAAAAAAGTATTGACCAATAATTCCACACAAACCCCAGAAAATACCCGATAAAATTCCATAGAGTGTTCCTTGGATAATCCTTTGCTTTTGATTTTTCATCCTTTCACCTCCTCATCTTTACTATACCATAAGTCTATCTTTCCGTTAAGACGGAGAAAGAAAAAAGAACCCAGCTGGGCTCTTAATCTGGAAATAATAGAAAGGTCGATCAAACAGTCTGGGGAGAGACTGTTTGAACCCGAGCCTAGAAATAAGAAGTGAGGACATTCTAACGTCATCAACAAATACCAATTTCTCCATGGCTCAAGAATGTTGTGAAAGACATCCACAAGATTAGTATAGCAAAATGAAACAGCCACAGCCAAACTGTCCCGCTTCCGCAACACCCTTCATGGGGCCAATTGTTTGGAAATCTATTTATGGGAAAACTTCAATTTTGCATCAAATCAGGTCGTAGAAACCTTGAAAAATTAACAATAAACTTTTCAAGTGTTTCTTTTTTAGAGATGCCTTAAAAAAGAAAGCATCGCAAGACTTCACTCTTTCCCGATTAAGCTTTCCAAAAGAAAAAACTGGAAAATTTTTTAATACTCATTAAATTTCAAAATCTGACGTTGTCAAGACTCTTCGGTGAACTTCAGTTCTACCATCATCGGCTTTCCTAGTCATTTTTTTGAAAATTTTCGAGTATTCCGATTTTGAAGTTTGTCCAGTATAACTTTTTCAAATCTTTTTCTATTATGTTGCATATAAGAAACAAGTGTACATTAAAATGAAAAGGCTGGAAATTCCAACCTTTTCATTTTATTATAGGCGAGCATTGAGCTCTGCAGATAATTCTTCAAATCCAGGTTTCCCAAGAAGGGCAAACATGTTTTTCTTGTAAGCTTCAACACCTGGTTGGTCAAATGGATTGATACCATTGAGGTAGCCAGAAATCGCAATCGCCAATTCGAAGAAGTAGATGACATAACCTAGAGTGAATGCGTCTTGTTCTGGTAGAGTTACGAACATATTTGGAACATCCCCATCTGTGTGAGCCAAAAGAACGCCATCCGTCGCTTTCTTATTCACAAAGTCAACATCTTTCCCTTGGATGTAACCAAGACCATCTAGATCCTCTTCAAATTCAGGAATAATCACGTTCTTACGTGGTTTGTCAACACGAACGACGGTTTCAAACATAATACGCGCCCCTTCTTGGATAAATTGACCAAGAGAGTGCAGGTCAGTAGAGAAGTTCGCAGATGTTGGGTAAATTCCTTTTTGGTCTTTTCCTTCTGACTCCCCAGCTAATTGTTTCCACCACTCGCTGAAGTATTGAAGAGATGGCTCATAGTTCACCAAGATTTCTGTCGCATATCCTTTGCGGTAAAGAATATTCCGAACTGCCGCATATTGGTAAGCTTGGTTTTCTTTCAAATCTGCTGAAGCATAATCTTTACGAGCAGCATTGGCTCCATCCATAAGCGCTTGAATGTCTGCTCCAGACGCAGCAATTGGAAGAAGTCCTACAGCTGTCAATACTGAGAAACGCCCCCCAACATCATCTGGTACGACAAATGTTTGCCAGTTGTTCGCATCTGCTTCGACTTTCACCGCTCCTTTTTCACGGTCAGTGGTTGCGTAGATCCGACGGTTCGCTTCTTCTTGCCCATATTTCTTAATCAAGAGTTCTTTAAAGACACGGAAAGCAATCGCTGGTTCTGTTGTGGTTCCAGATTTAGAAATCACATTCACAGAGAAATCCTTGTCTTCCACGTACTCAACCAAATCCGCCAAATAAGTAGAAGAAATGGAGTTTCCAGCATAGAGAATTTGTGGAGCTTTACGCTCTTCCTTGCTTTGCAAGTTCACAAAGTGATTGTTCAAGAAATCAATCGCTGCCTTGGCACCAAGGTAAGAACCACCAATTCCGATAACAACCAATACTTCGCTATCCGATTTGATTTTCTCAGCCGCTTCAAGGATACGTGCAAATTCTTCCTTGTCGTAGTTTTCAGGAAGGTCTAACCAGCCTGTAAAGTCGCTTCCAGCCCCTGTTCCCTTACGTAGTAATTCGTCAGCTGCTGAAACTTGTGCTTGCATGTAGTCCACTTCATGTGGAGCTACAAATTTACCTAGCACTTTTGAATAATCGAATTGAATATGTGCCATATTCCTGCTTCCTCCAATTTTTTATCTCCCTTATCTTACTCTTTTATGAAAAAAAAAGCAAGAAAGGTCACAAAAATTAACGATTTAATGCAAACGTTATACCTGCTTCAAAGCTGGGCGATGTAGCTTGCAGAACCAGAGACTCCTGTGTCAAAGGATGAACGAAGCTTAAGCGATGCGCGTGAAGCAGGAGTCGCCCTTCTGGATGAGGGTGATACAAAGGATCTCCCACAAGCGGGTGTCCATGGTGAGACAAGTGCACCCGAATCTGGTGTGTTCGTCCTGTTGCCAGCTGACAAGCCACCAAGGTCCGATCTCCATTTGACTTCAAAACCCGTATCGTCGTCTGGGCCCGCTGCCCCTTTTTAGAATCAACTCGCCGCTTGCGTCGGTCATGTCGATCCCGTCCAATCATATCTCGATATACCTGCTCCTTCCGAGCAAAGGTCCCTTCGACCAAGGCCCAATATTCCCGTTTGATTTTCCGATTCTCCAAAAGCCGATTCAATAACGGCAAGATCACAGGGTTCTTGGCAAAAAGTAACAGGCCGCTGGTCTCCTGGTCTAGCCTGTGAACCACATAGCAGGTTTGGCCCGTATGGGCAACCACATGATTGAGACAGGCAATTTCACCAGGCTGATTGGCGTGCGTCTTCATTCCTTCAGGCTTTTGAACGACAATCAGATGCTCATCCTCATAGAGAACCTTAATCTGATCCGCCTGCCCCGGCTGAACCTGGCGATCCTCGTACCAGTTCTCCTTAAAATCCAAGTCCAAGACTTGTCCCGTCTCCACTGGTATTTGCCAGTGGACGGCCTGGCCATCTAAGGTCAATGCCTTTTCCATCCTTAGAAAATGGCGGATTTTCCGGGGTATCAGTAGTTTCTCTTCTAGCACCTGTTTAATGGTGAGCCCTGTCCAGGCAGCAGGGATTGTGATGTTAATCTTCATACTCTTCATTGTAACAGAAAGAAAGCTTAAGAAAAACTGAAAACAAGCCTAGAACCAAGGCATTTTCTTGTTCCCTTGTAGAGAAATTGATACAATAGCC
This sequence comes from Streptococcus sp. NLN76, assembly GCF_015686645.1. Taxonomy (NCBI): domain Bacteria; kingdom Bacillati; phylum Bacillota; class Bacilli; order Lactobacillales; family Streptococcaceae; genus Streptococcus; species Streptococcus sp. NLN76. The sequence continues at coordinate 44,005 of NZ_JADPMS010000008.1, forward strand.
CTATGAATAGACTAAAAAACGCCTTTGAGCAGTTCTTACAGCTCTTTAAGGCATCCGAAAACGAAGAAGAACTGTTAGGAAACCAAGACGAGCTTTCTTCAGAAGCCTCGTCTCCAGAGCAAGACTCCAGTGAGAGTAGTCGCTCCGCAAATAAGAAAAAACGCGGCTTCTGGCCTGGTTTTCGCCGCTTCTGGCGCCGTTACCATCTGACCAAAATTCTCTTAATCCTGGTTCTGTCTTTTAGCTTGGTTATCGGTGGTTGGCTCTTCTACTTGGCTAAGTCTTCCAATGTCGAGGACTTACAAAATGCCCTTAAGGCCACAACCATTATCTACGACCGCAATGACGACGAGGCTGGGAGCTTGACCGGACGGAAGGGAACCTATGTTGAGTTAACAGCTATCAATCCCAATTTGCAGAACGCCGTGATAGCGACGGAGGATCGCTCCTTCTACGAAAACAGTGGGATCAACTACGGGCGCTTCGCTTTAGCCATCGTAACGGCAGGTCGCAGCGGTGGTGGGTCTACCATTACCCAACAGTTGGCCAAAAATGCCTATTTGTCGCAAGACCAGACTATCCAGCGGAAGGCGAAAGAGTTCTTCTTAGCTTTAGAATTAACAAAAACCTATTCTAAAGAAGAAATCTTAACCATGTACCTCAACAACGCCTACTACGGAAATGGAATTTGGGGAATCGAGGATGCCAGTCAGAAATACTTTGGCGTCACGGCTAGCGAGCTAACCCTAGATCAGGCGGCAACCCTGGCGGGTATGCTCAAGGGACCAGAGCTCTACAATCCGCTCTCTTCCTTGGAGAATGCGACCAACCGGCGAGACACGGTGCTGATGAACATGGTGAACGCTGGCTACATCAGCCAGGAAGAAGCGGACCAAGCGGCAGCTGTTGATATGGCTGCTCAGTTAAGGGACACCTACCAGGGCAAGGCCAATGACTATCGTTACCCCTCCTACTTTGACGCCGTTATTGCAGAAGCCGAGAAAATCTACGGCCTTTCAGAAGAGGACATTGTCAACAACGGCTACCGCATTTACACCGAGTTAGATCAGAACTACCAGGCCAATATGCAGCTGATTTTCGACAACGAGAGCCTCTTCCCGCAGGCAGCTGACGGCAGCTACGCCCAATCTGGAAGTGTAGCCCTGGATCCACAAACCGGTGGCGTTCGAGGCTTGGTTGGCCGTATCAATTCCGATGAAAACCCTGAATTCCGGAGCTTTAACTACGCAACTCAATCCAAGCGTAGCCCCGGATCGACCATCAAACCCATTGTCTCTTACACGCCAGCCCTCGCTGCTGGTTGGTCCATCAACACCCAGCTAAACAACAGCAAAAAAACTTACGGGGACTACAGTATCGATAACTATGCCGGTATGACCACCGCCCCTACAGTTCCTATGTACGAAGCCTTAGCCGACTCTCTCAATATCCCAGCCGTCGCAACCTTGGACGAACTGGGTGTTGACAAAGGCGTCGAAAGCGCCAAGAAATTCGGCCTTAAATTAGCCAGCGATACCCCAACCCTCGGCATGGCCTTGGGAAGCGGTTTTGAAACCAATCCCTTACAAATGGCTCAGGCCTATGGGGCCTTCGCAAATGATGGGGTCATGCGTGATGCCCATTTGATTACCAAAATCGAAAACGCTAGTGGTCAAATCATTAAGGCCCATAAGTCCACTTCTACACGGGTTATGTCCAGTTCCGATGCTAGCAAGATGACCCAAATGATGCAGGGAACCTTTACCAACGGAACCGGTATCTACGCTGCACCATATGGCTACACCATGGCCGGAAAAACCGGAACCATGGAGACCGACTTCAACCCTGACGTCTCCAGCGACCAGTGGGTCATCGGTTACACCCCAGACGTGGTTATCAGCCAGTGGGTCGGTTTCCCTGAAACGGATCAGGAACATTACCTAACTGGAACGTCATCAACCGAAGCCGCTACCATTTTCCAAAGCGTAGCCGCCAGCGTTCTCCCTTACACCGAAGGTAGCACCTTCTCAGCGGAGAACGCCTACGCCGCAAATGGCATCGCTCCTGTCAATATCTATGGACAAGAAGAAACGACTAACAGCGGCACCCTCAATGACTTCCTCAACGATGTGCAAAGTCAAGCTCAAACCATGGTTGATCAAGCCAAGGAAGCCCTTAACAGCGCACAACTACCAGAAAAAGCTAAAAACCTCTGGGATAGCTTCACTGGGCTTTTCCAATAAAGATGAGAAAATCGGGTTTCACAGGCCTTCGGCCCTGACCCGATTTTTCCCTCTATAAAACTTGGCAAGAGTTTCAAATCTTGCTATAATAGGACTATTGGAGGCATCATGGCACTAAAAAAAGCAAGTTTAGCCTGCACGGTTTGTGGCTCACGGAATTATTCCATCAAGCTTAGCAGCAACCCCAAACCAACACGGCTCGAAGTTAATAAATTCTGCAAGCATTGCAGCAAATACACCATTCATAAAGAAACACGTTAGGAGATATCAATGAGATTTGTCCTCGATACCTTTCGGGTCTTGCGGGATACCACTTGGCCCAATCGAAAACAACGCTGGACTGACTTCTGGTCTGTCCTACAATATTCTGCCTTTTTCATCCTCGTCATTTTTCTATTTGACCAGGCTGTATCAAGGGTCTTTAATCTTCTCTTGGACTTCTTCCAATAGAAAACCAAGCAAGAGGCTGGAACAGTTGTTCCAGCCTCTTGTCTTGTACTCTACTCTGTCCGCTACCTCGCCTACTAGCAGTTGATATACTCTTTTAGTTTATCTTTTATTACTGTGTTAGCTCGTCTTGCCGTACTTATTTGAAACTTTCTTCGAAAGTTTTATCAGCAACCTCAAAATCTCCCTCAAGATTTTGACCTGTCTACGACTCGCTGCCTTGTACTAAAAGACTCTAGCAGTTGATACTCGAAATAGTTCGAAATCTGAAATGAATTTTAATCCAGGAATTGAATTAAAATTTATAGGTCATGAAGCAAGCATCGCTTGTAATCAATCCGATGAAGATAGTTCAACAGGTCTGAGAGACCTGTTGAATATTATCGCTAAAGCGTGCAAGGCACGCAATCAAGGGGTTCGGCAAAGAGGATTCACACATTCAGATTTTGAAATGTAATAAGTGTGAAAAACTTCTCATCAACGATTCTACAGCCTATTTCTACGCAATATACAAGCTAAACAACTACTCCTTATCCGGAATCACCCAGAAAAGATAGTAGGTAATAAAGACTGTCAAACAGCCCAAGGCTCCTTTAACCCAAATAATAGGCGCAAAATAGAGGGACAAGCCCATCAAAAGATAGATTTGAATAATAATGGCTTTTTTTCTTCTCCTTGGAATGGAGCGACTAGTAGCATAGTCCAAAGCATAATAGCGGTATATCTTGCTTCTCTTCAGCTTCTCATTGAGTCTCTGTGATGATTTGGCAAAACAAAAACTAGCTAGCAGTAAAAAAGGCGTTGTTGGTAAAACGGGTAAAAAGATTCCTAGAGTCCCTATCAGAAGGCTTAGCGAGCCCAAGATTAAATAGAAGATTCGTTTCATAAAGCCTCCTTATATTTGTTTAGTATATCACAATTTTCAGATTAAAACGATTGGACTTCTTTTTTCCAATCTCCCCATATCTCCACTTTTTTGTGTTATAATGTGTAAGAAATACGCCAAGCCTTCGGGCTTTTTTATATAGGAAAGGAATGTCCATGTTAGATAGTTTTGATAAAGGCTGGTTTGTCCTACAGACCTACTCTGGCTATGAAAATAAGGTCAAGGAGAACCTTCTCCAGCGTGCACAGACTTACAATATGTTAGAAAATATTCTTCGCGTTGAGATTCCAACTCAGACAGTTCAAGTTGAGAAGAATGGGAAAAAGAAAGAAGTGGAAGAAAACCGCTTCCCTGGTTATGTCCTGGTTGAAATGGTTATGACCGATGAGGCTTGGTTTGTTGTCCGGAACACACCCAACGTTACTGGTTTCGTGGGTTCTCACGGGAACCGCTCCAAACCAACACCGCTCTTGGAAGAGGAAATTCGTGCTATCTTGGTATCCATGGGACAAACAGTTGAAGACTTGAATCTGGACTTCAAGGAAGGGGATACCGTACGAATTATCGATGGGGCCTTCACTGACTACACTGGTAAGATCACAGAAATTGATAACAACAAAGTCAAAATGATGATTACCATGTTTGGAAACGATACGTTGGCAGAAGTAGATATCACTCAAATTGCAGAGTTATAATTATTTTTTACACCTAAGCAAGGGTGTGGTTAAACCATCTCTTTTTGCGTAGCAAATTTCTGCTAAGCCATTTAAAAAGTAATATAATAAAAGCAGAACTAAAAGGAGTGATAAAATGGTAAAAGAATTTGATATTCTCTCAATCGGAGGAGGATCCGGTGGTATTGCCACTATGAATCGTGCAGCCATGCATGGAGCCAAGGCAGCTGTTATTGAAGGAAATCTACTAGGAGGAACTTGTGTGAATCTTGGTTGTGTTCCCAAAAAAATTATGTGGTATGGGGCATCCGTAGCCGATGTCTACTCTAAATACGGCGCAGATTATGGATTTAAGAATCCCGAAGTCACATTTGATTTTGCAACCCTACGGAAAAACCGGGAGGCCTATGTGGAGCGTTCCCGCAATTCCTATGGGGGACAGTTTGAACGAAACGGGGTCGAAGTCATTGAAGGTTACGCCCGTTTTGTAGATGCGAATACTGTTGAGGTTAATGGTGAACTTATTCGTGCTAAACATATTGTCATCGCCACAGGAGCCAAGCCTAGCATACCGGACATTCCTGGCAAGGATCTCGGGATTGTCTCTGACGATGTCTTCGCTTGGAAGGAACTACCAGAATCCATTGCTATTATCGGAGCAGGTTACATCGCTGTTGAGATGGCAGGGTTGCTCAATAGCCTGGGGGTAAAAGTCGATCTTTTTGTTCGGAAAGATGCTCCTCTTCGCTACCTTGATGACTATATCTTAGATGGACTCTTGCAGGAAATGAAGGCTGACGGTATTCAACTACATACACATAAAGTTGTTTCCCAAGCTGAACAGGTTAGTGAAGGTATTCGCCTTCAATTCCAAGATGGCAGCAACCATACAAGTCAAACTGTACTTTGGGCGATTGGTCGTCACCCCAACACCCACGATTTAAACCTAGAGGCCGCTGGTGTTGACTTAACAGATAGAGGTTTCATCAAGGTAGACGCTTTCCAAAACACAACTACGACTGGTATCTATGCCCTCGGGGATGTGACTGGCGAGAAAGAATTAACTCCGGTCGCTATCAAAGCTGGGCGTACTCTTGCTGAACGCCTCTTCAATGGCCAAACTCAGGCCAAGATGGATTACAGCAACATTCCAACCGTTATCTTTTCCCACCCTGCAATTGGTACAGTTGGATATACAGAAAAAGCTGCAATCCAAGCATTTGGAGCCGATCAGATTAAAACTTATACATCCAGCTTCGCCTCCATGTACACGGCTGTGACGCAGCATCGCCAACCAGTAAAGCTCATGCTGGTAACTCAAGGGAAAGACGAAAAAGTCATCGGCCTTCACGGTATCGGTCATGGGGTTGATGAGATGATTCAAGGCTTTTCTGTAGCCATCAAGATGGGAGCTACTAAAGCTGACTTTGATGCTACCGTAGCCATCCACCCAACTGCTTCGGAAGAATTTGTCACCATGCGTTAAAAAGAAGCCCTACTCATTTGTTCTGAGGGAACAGAAGAGTATGGCTTCTTTTTTTATTTTTTCTAGAAATATATCGGCTGGATTCTTCCGCCCCTACTACATCACTAATATAGTCTTGTAATTTTCATACTCATTACATTTCAAAATCTGAATGTGTTCATCCTCTTCGCCGAACCCCTTGATTGCGTGCCTTGCACGCTTTAGCAATAATATTCAACAGGTCTCCCAGACCTGTTGAACTATCTTCATCGGATTGATTACAAGCGATGCTTGCTTCATGACCTATAAATTTTAATTCAATTCCTGGATTAAAATTCATTTCAGATTTCGAACTGTTTCGAGTATCAGGTCAAGATCGGGACGATACGCTTTTATTCATAAATAGCCGCATAGGCTTCCAAAATTTTATGGGCAATGCGTTCTACATCATTTTGCATCCCCCGCATTTCAAACGTATCCAAAACAGGAATAGAAAATTGTTGACTATATTGTTGGGCCGTCAGGCAATACTGATGATTGAAGTTGCGATTGCCGCTACCGACAAGTCCTAAACAATAGAAGGAGTTTTCGCCATACGCCATGAAATCACGGACATCTGTTGTCAGAATTTCAACATCCCCATTGTCAATTCCATTTCCTCCTTCAAGATAGGTTGGAATGAAGGTCACATAGGGCTTGTTCAATAGGAAAAACTCTTGCTCTTCCTTCACCAAGGCCTTAATGTCAATCAAGTTAATCGTCAAACCAGGATTTTGAATCAGCAAGTAGGTTTGAAGACGCGAGACGAAACTTTCTGTATTGCCACTGAGACTAATATAAACAAAGGTCAACTCTTGCATTAGAGTACCTCACCATCAAAAACTTCTGCTTCCAAAGCCTTTTGGTAGCGGCGCAAACCAAAGTAGGCAATGGCAGAAAGGAGAAGGAAAATGATAACAGTGAAGATCGCAAAAAACTTATTTGCATTTAAAACACCTACCAATTGGTCTTTGTTCTTCAAGAATGACCGAGCCATCTGATTCGAAACCATAATTGAGACCACACCACTTATAAATACTGCCAATCGCATTGCTAGATAGGTATAAGTTGATTTCACAACATCCTTTTTGAAAAATAGGAAAAAAGCAGATAGTCCAAAAAGAACAGTTACCACTGCAGTCATAGCAAGTGCTAAGGGACTACCAGCCCATTCAAAGGTGGCGATTTGAAGATTGATCGTTTCAACCCCACCCAGTTGTTGGACAATCGTTTCATCATTCCTAAATTCAGTCCAAGTTTTGATAACATTTGGTCGTTGAATAAAACCATAAATATTCGACAGTAAGCCCAGGGTTGATATCCCTAATAAGACGTATAAAAATACAGGTTTCTTTTTCATAAATTCCTCCTTATATTAAATAGAAAACTTTACTAATAGAATAGACCTAACCCCTAAAAATGTCAAGAAAAAGTCAGCGTTGACGTTCATCTCTCATTTCTTTATTCGAAAATTAAGAGAAAAGGCTGAGGCAAACTGAACCTCAACCTTTTTTCATTATATCAAGTCTGTTGAAGAGGATTCTTCCTCTTTTTTCTTTTTCCGACGACCAAAAAGCAAGGCTGAGAAGAGAGACAAACCAGCTAAACCTAAAAAGCTCGAAGACTCTTCACCTGTATTTGGAAGTCGACGTTTATCTGGAGATTCACTGAGTGACTCTGAGTTAGATTCTGAGACGGATTCACTTACGGATTCAGAAATGGACTCGGAGATAGACTCGCTTAGCGATTCTGAGACTGATTCTGAGACGGACTCGCTCACTGATTCCGAAATAGACTCAGAGACTGACTCGCTTACGGATTCCGAGATAGACTCAGAAATAGATTCACTTACGGATTCTGAGACGGACTCAGAAACAGACTCACTTATCGATTCTGATACTGATTCAGAGACAGACTCGCTTAACGATTCTGAAATGGACTCGGAGATGGACTCACTTACGGATTCCGAGATAGACTCAGAAATTGATTCACTTACGGATTCTGACACAGACTCAGAGACAGACTCGCTTAACGATTCTGAAATAGACTCGGAAATGGATTCACTTACGGATTCCGAAATGGACTCAGAAACAGATTCGCTTACGGATTCCGAAATGGACTCTGAGACAGACTCACTTATCGATTCCGAAATAGACTCAGAAACGGATTCACTTAACGATTCTGAAATAGACTCAGAGACAGACTCACTTATCGATTCCGAAATAGACTCAGACACTGATTCACTTACGGATTCCGACACAGACTCAGAGACAGATTCACTTACGGATTCTGAGACGGACTCAGAAACAGACTCACTTAACGATTCTGAGACTGATTCAGAGACAGACTCGCTTAACGATTCTGAAACGGACTCAGAGATAGACTCGCTTACGGATTCCGAAATGGACTCAGAGACAGATTCGCTTAACGATTCGGAGACGGACTCAGAAACAGACTCACTTAACGATTCTGAGACTGATTCAGAGACGGACTCGATTACGGATTCCGAAATGGACTCGGAGACGGACTCGCTCACTGATTCCGAAATAGACTCGGAGACGGACTCACTTAACGATTCCATAATAGACTCGGAGATAGATTCGCTTACGGATTCCAACACAGATTCAGAGACAGACTCGCTCACTGATTCCGAAATGGACTCAGAAACAGATTCGGACACAGACTCAGAGATAGACTCGCTTAACGATTCTGAGACGGACTCGGAGATAGATTCGCTTATGGATTCGGACACAGATTCAGAGACAGACTCGCTTAACGATTCTGAAATAGACTCGGAAATGGATTCACTTACGGATTCCGAAATGGACTCAGAAACAGATTCGCTTACGGATTCTGAAATGGACTCAGAGACAGACTCGCTTACGGATTCCGAAATAGACTCAGACACTGACTCGCTCACTGATTCCGAAATAGACTCAGACACTGACTCACTTACGGATTCCATAATAGACTCAGACACTGATTCACTTACGGATTCTGAAATAGACTCGGAGACGGACTCGCTTACGGATTCAGAGATAGACTCAGAAATAGATTCACTTACGGATTCCGAAATGGATTCAGAGACAGACTCGCTTACGGATTCCGACACAGATTCAGAGACAGACTCGCTTACGGATTCCGAAATTGATTCAGAGACAGACTCGCTTACGGATTCCGAGATAGACTCAGAAACAGACTCACTTATCGATTCTGATACTGATTCAGAGACAGACTCGCTTAACGATTCTGAAATAGACTCGGAAATGGATTCACTTACGGATTCCGAAATGGACTCAGAAACAGATTCGCTTACGGATTCTGAAATGGACTCAGAGACAGACTCGCTTACGGATTCCGAAATAGACTCAGACACTGACTCGCTCACTGATTCCGAAATAGACTCAGACACTGACTCACTTACGGATTC
>NZ_JADPMS010000080.1:0-3022 GCF_015686645.1 Streptococcus sp. NLN76
CTGCTTTTCTGATGCTGTTTATGCCTGTAAACAATTTCTGAAAAACAGGCTCACTTCTTCTAAGTTGAAAACTTACATAGAAAGACATTTATCAATCATTCGTCCAGGTCGGACGTTTGAAAGGCGACTGAAAAATCAATCAGTAGTAAGTTTCACCTATAGAGTATCATAATTTTTAAAAAAGGTCACAAAAACCTTTATTTGGCGTGCACAAAAAGACCACATTTGAAAGTCTGATGTAATTATGAGCTTTCAAATGTGGTCTTATTCTAAATTCTAGGTCTTAACTTAATGACATTGCATGGTAAAAGTCCCTTTTTTCGCTCCTAAAGTCGCCCCAACCAGTATAACCCCAAGGTTTTGAAAGACGATTGGGACCGGAATAAATCCTAACGGAATTGCCGGGAGTAAGCCCAGCACAATCAAGAGACTCGTCATCAGACCAATCTTAGTAAGATCTCGTGTTGTAAACATTCTAAACTCCTTTGAGATAAAGTATATCCACTATAAGGGATTTATCCTAGACTGTCAACCTTGATTTTCTATGAAGTTTACTAATAAGCCATCATCATCTCAATTTTCCCTAGCCTTGCAAGGGGTGTGTATCCCTTTAACCTGAGTGGTTCACCTTGGTTTTTCTGAGTCAAAATAAACCTGACTTTCCTACGAAAGTCAGGTTTTTCAAATGAACATTATTTCCAACGCCCCGCTTCATGACGCCCTTTCCGAGCCAAGTTCCAATAAGTAAGGTAAAGGAACAACAAACTGTAACTATAGCCCTCGAACCATTTGGGAAAGAAGAAAAAAATCGGCAGCAGTAAAAGGAAGCTGAAACGAATTAAAAAATCGATAGCCAGATAAAGGGATTGCCGAAAAGAATCTTGGCCACGGTAATCCTCAGGATCCGCACTCAAGCGCCGACTTTTCAATCTGAAAAAGCAAGGACCGATGATAGAAACAAGGATTACTACCAACATACTCCTCATAAAACCATCATCATAGATAAAATAAGCGAGATCAAGCAAGGCAAATCCTACCAGCCAGTCCAATACTAACAACCATTTTTCAGTCTTCATTCTTCCTCTCCCAAGGCAGTTCAAAACTAACTCTTATCCTCTGAAACCTTCCCGATAAACCAGCGGTAAATTCGGTAATCTGCCAAAAAAAACAGCGGATGAAATCAACCAATAAAGCAGATTTGTGTACCCCAAATACTCACGCAGCGGGTAGATAATCGAAGCAGTCATCAAGAGCAAAAAGCAAACAAGTGCGACTTTTTTCATAAGATACCTCCTCGTTGAGAAAATCATAGTTCAGAACTATCCTATCCTCTATATTTTCAAATAATTTTATTTGCTCGAGATTTAAATTGAACCACTTTAAATCCTAAATATGAAAATAGAAAACCAAAAATCATTAAGAATAGATTCCCATGACCTGAAGTATTTGGTAATCGATGATTCGAACTCTCATGAACTTCAATCCTTTCTTCTTTGGCAGATAAAGGCCTTATCCGAACACGATCATCGAATCCATCTTGAATTTTAGTAACTCTCGTATCGACATCTAATGTTTTTTCCTTTTCAATGTTTTGAGTTATCAGTATAGAACCTTTGGAATTCTCCCTTTCATTCTCAAACTCAGTATCGGATTGTTCATTTGATTGATCATGATTTTCAATTTTAGTTGCATATAAATGATTGTATAATTGTTGAGCGGTTATTCCTCCACCTACCCAAGCAGCCAGCGGTTTACCATTATACATGCGTAGCAAGGCAGGTGTACCAGGAATTCCAACAACTCTAAACAAGAAATCCTTTGCTTCCTCCCCGAAATCTGCTCCATCAATGTCGTAGTACTCCAAATTGCCATCGATCAGTTGATTAAATATCTTTAATTCAGGTGAAAAAACACGACAATGATAACAAGTTCCTCTTCCAAAATAAAGAGTATGCTCTAGTTGATCATTTTCAAAAGATCGACGCACCTCTTCAATGCTTACTTTGCGAAAATCTGCAACATTATTGAGATACTCTTCAAAACTAACGTCTTCAATCTCAGCAGGTTCCTCGCTATTTTTATCACTTACTTCTGAATTAGGACTATGATCTTGAATAGCTACCTCTTCTTCTGCAACTGACTCCTCTAATACTTCAGCATTTTCAGGTCTTATTTCTAAACTTTCGACACCTAGCTCTGCTGAAGCCACTTTTTCGTCATTTGTCAAGCCAAAATCTTGAGATTCCATTGAGGACTGGATTGAGTACTCTTCAATCGAATTATTAGTATTTAACTCATCAGCATGAAGAACAATTGGATTGTAAACACAAATAAGTAGTATCAGCGACATTAATATAACTGCATATTTTTTCATTATATCCTCACACCTCTAATTCCAGTATTAAAAATAGGGAAGAGTGTCCAAAATCATGATGGATGAATCATCACTGTTTATCTTCCCTACATACCTCCACAATTAACTGATGTCTAAAGTTCGAATAACCTGTAAAAAAGTTTACAATAAGAGCCACTCGATTTTTAGTTTATAGTTATTTAGTTTTTAAATAGTATGTTATTGCATCAGTTATAGAGTCCATTTTGCGAAGTAATTCTGTAACTGATTTTTTTAAAATAGCCCAACTTTTCTCAATGGGATCTAATTCTGGAGAATACGGTGGTAGAGGTAAAAAGAAGTGACCAGCATCGATAGAAAGTTCATCTAATATTTTCTTAGGATGAAAACTTGCATTGTCCATAACAATGACATGAGGAGTCTTTAAAGATGGTAGAAGCTCTTGTTTAAACCACTCTACAAAGAAATCGCTAGTCATACTCTCTTTGTAAATCATTGGAGCTATAAAAGTCTGACCAACTTGTCCTGATACAATAGAAGTGCGTTCAAAACGACGACCACTAATTTTAGAGTGAATCTTTTCACCTCTGGGTGCACGGGCATTTTTACGATATAGATAAGTATCAATACCTGTTTCGTCAATATAGACAATTGGAAAGTCTTTCAAAA
>NZ_JADPMS010000081.1:0-2961 GCF_015686645.1 Streptococcus sp. NLN76
CCATATTTATTTATAGAAAAGCTTGATCGTTCATAAAAATCATCAGAACTGCAATTGTTTATTGCTTGTTTCTGATGATTTTTTTGATAGTTACGCAAAGATATTCAGGGTATGAATAATTCGGGTTAATGAATTTGGATTAGATGGTAATGGGATTTGTATTCATTCAGATAACAAATCTAGTTTATTTAGGTGAAGTAAACGGCTTCGTGATAAGGTGGTTGGCGTTCTTGCCAATAGAGTCCGTGCTTCTCGACTAACTCCTGCACTTCCTTTTTGTGGCCGTAGAAGGAGAGGTAGAGGCGGAAGGAGGCATCGAATTGGATAGTAATCGAATCATCTGTAATCCAATTAGTAAATATACGTTTGAACATTAGTTTGAATAGGGTAGAAAAGTCTTCTTTTCGGACGATGAATGGTTTTATAGTCCAATCCTCTATAGTTTCTTCATATTTATACATTTGTTGGAATAGTGCTTTTTCTTGAGGGGAGAAGTACTGTTCAGAGATACCGAATCCCTGAATGTTGTTAAGGTGTAGACCGTTGATGGCAAACTCACTTACTTGGAACTTATCCAGGAAGTCCAAAACCAGATGGAGGTATTTTTGTTCCACTGTTTGGTACTCTGCCCGATCCAGCCCATTTTCGATTTCGTCAAAATGACTCCATTCAGTATAGGTACGATTCAAAGGGTCATCTTTGGAGATACGAAGGTCATGATGGTAATCACCTGGTGGATTGGTTTGACCGTCGCCCCAAGTGTAGGTTAGGGCATCTCTAAATTCTTCTTCTATTTTAAAGGGAGAAGTTGAGATTTCCTGCCAGTACAATCCATGGTCTTCAATAATTTGTTTACACAATTCCAGTTTTTCAGAATTTGCAATCGTGATTGCTTCGTAATAGTCATAACCGAAATTGACTTCAATTTCAGGACTATATAAACCACACCAAATTGACTCACGTAAATTAAGTCTAATGGTTTCAGAAAGTTCACGGTAATTGAGCTGTACTCCATTGTCTATTTTTTGGTAAAGGAAGGCCTGTTTTTCATTCAATAGTCCATTCTGTTTGACGTATTGAAGGCTATGATACTTTTCAATAGTTCGTACCTCCAGTTTTTGAATATGAAATAAGCCCATAATGTTTAGGATTACTTGGACATATCGATCCTCTGTTTCTAAATAGGTATTGAGGGTGAGAGGCTCCTCATAAAATGTTTTTCCTATATCTGAAATAGAAGTCCAGTCCTTGACGTAGTTTGGATTAGTTTTATCATATTTGTGAATTAGTAGTGTGGGCATGGTGTTACTTCCTGTATTGAATGAATTTGGATTAGAAAGTAATGGGATTTGTATTCATTCAGATAACAAATTTAGTTTATTTAGGTGAAGTCAACCGCCTCATGATAAGGTGGTTGGCGTTCCTGCCAATAGAGTCCGTGCTTCTCGACTAACTCCTGCACTTCCTTTTTGTGGCCGTAGAAGGAGAGGTAGAGGCGGAAGGAGGCATCGAATTGGATACTAATAGAACCGTCTGTAATCCAAGAAGTAAATACACGTTTGAACATTAGTTTGAATAGAGTAGAAAAGTCTTCTTTTCGGACGATGAATGGTTCTATAGTCCAATCCTCTACAGTTTCTTCATATTTATACATTTGTTGGAATAGCACTTTTTCTTGAGGGGAGAAGTACTGTTCAGAGACACCGAGTTCCTGAATATTGTTAAGGGATAGGCTGTTGATGGCAAACTCACTTACCTGGAACTTATCCAGGAAGTCCAAAACTAGCTGGAGGTATTTTTGTTCCACAGTTTGGTACTCTGCCCAATCCAGTCCATTTTCGATTTCGTCAAAATGACTCCATTCGGTATAGGTACGATTCAAGGGATCATCCTTGGAAATTCGAAGGTCATGATGATAGTCACCTGGTGGATTGATGAGTCCATTATTCCAAGTAAATCCAAAAGCAACTTTATTATCTTTATCCTCAGGATAGTAGTGATTTTTTGAAGGTCGCCAAAATAATCCATGTTTTTTAATAATATTTATGATGTGATGTAAGTCAGATTTATCTGCTATTTTTATGGACATATAGTAGTCATAGTCAAAGTAAATAGTGATAATGGAATTAGATAAACTACAGTCAATACTTTCACGTAAATTGAGACGGATAATATCAGCAATTTCATTTCGGTTTACTATGAGTCCTTTATCTAATTTTTGATAAAGTTGACTCTGAACAGAGGTTAGTCGTCCATGTTTTTGGTGGTAACGTAGACTGAAAAATTTTGAGCACCAATCAACTGTCAGATTTTGGATATGAAGGAATTGTAAAAGTTCTTGGATTGTGTTAACATAACGGTCTTCTTCTTGAAGGTAGCTTTGGTAGGTTAGAAGTTGCCCATGAAATTTTTGACCGATATCTGATATGGAGGTCCAGTCATCAATATAGGTTGAATCTTCTAGGTTATATTTATAGATGTCAATTTCTAACATATACTCTCCTTGTGCAGTAATTTGTTATTGTCTATTTATCTCTACTTCAAGAAAATCAAAAATAGTTTAGGAAATGATGCCCATGATAGAACTAGGATTTATCGAGGGGAGATAGCAATTGATAGCTTTGATTTTTAAAGAGTATTTACTTTGTAGGACAAAGCAGGGAATGGTAAGACGATTGAATGAAGCAACAAAAATAGTGTGAAATTAAATTCTATCAGTCATCTATACGTTTTAGATCTTTATCATAAGTTCCTTTTCGAGCATCCTTACTTAACAATTTTTCTTTGGTATCGGCACCTTTCCAATATCCTCCTTTATGACTAGCATGATCTGGTGGTGTTAGTATGATTTCATGGACACGATTTGGTAGAATTATCTCAAACCAAAGGAGAAGTCCATATGTCACAAAAGTATAGTAAAGAATTCAAAGAAACCATCGTAAGCCTTTATGAAACCGGTAA
>NZ_JADPMS010000082.1:0-2903 GCF_015686645.1 Streptococcus sp. NLN76
TGGCAATAGAAAATTCTGGTGTAGAGGGTATTACGTAGACACAGTTGGTAGGAATCAGAAGCGAATAGAAGAATATATTCGTAATCAATTACAAGATGACGTGATAGCGGACCAATTAAGCATATTCGAGGAGTACGATCCATTCACGGGTCAGAAAAATATAAGGAAGTAGAACAGAAAGGGACCCGCTAGCCGGGTCAGCTGGAGAAGTGGTGCATAAGGGAGACCATTCGGACAAGCCTTTAGGTTTTGGCCGGTAATAGAGGCTTTCAGCCGAAGAACAAACCACCCGTTTTTACGGGTGGTTTTGATTAAGTTAGGTATGAATAATTTGGCTTAATGGGATTTTAAAGATAGTAAGACTTGAAAAGTTTCCAAAAATGATGATAGCGCTTGTTTGTGTTGTCAGATTCTATTATTCCTCAATTAATGGTATCCCCGTATTATTGTTTTCCTCAAAAGTCTTAATAAACAAGTGTTTGCTTTCTTGAAGGTCGCTACTAACATTAAGGACGAGCGGATTATCCAATAAATCTAAAACCAACCGTCCTAAGCGAATACCTTCTAGGTCATTTTTTCTTAAGAGATGATGAGTTTTTTGAATGTAATAGTAGATTACAATCTGAAGTGGAATTAAGCCCCCTTTTTTCTTAAGAATTTCATCGAATTCTTTGATGAAATCATCTACTTTTTTCAAGAATCCCAAATTGGATAAAGTTCCAACAAGAGTTGTTAAATGAATGGTAATATAGTAAAAATCTTGGTCTGCTGTGGTAGTTTTAGCAAAATCTAGGATATCTTCAGCATCCTGCAATAGTTCAGATAAAGGACGTTTGCGAAGACTAGTTGTCAGCAAATCTTTCTCCAAGGTGTTTCTATAGGGAAATGAGATGTGAGAGATTTTCTTTTTAAAGTCATCAGAAAGCTCAGAAGACATTTGACTTTTTCCATATAGCATAATAGGAATCAAGTTATCCAATAGATTGTCTTTTAGAGGTTTATTATCGTGTAAAAATGGATCTAATTCTTTACGGAAAGTAGGTAGTAGATTTTTCCGAGTTACACCAGATGTTTCAATATTGTAGAAGATGTTCATCACTTGGTCAACGCCATCGGCGTCTCTGGAAAATCGGATAGCAAAGTCTGTGAAGGAAACACCGATTGAAATAAGTAACCGTGTGAATTTTTCCATGGAAATATTCTTTTTACCATTTTCAAATTGGCTAAGTAGCTGAGGTGAAACGATTTCACCTGCAGCTTCTTTCAGGCTTAAATTCCTTGCGACTCGAAACTCTTTAAATATTGGACCAAAAGGGTATAGTTCATTCACGAGGAGCTCCTTTCCATTTATAAGCACTGTTTCTTATTCAAAAAGTGAACCGAGGCCATCGAATAATTCCTCAGAATTTTCACTAATAGCATCTGTAACTGCTGAAACCGCGGAGGATCCTAATTCATTCAGTGAATTTTTAATAGGTTCAAATCCTGCTTGATAGGCACTTGTAAGTGTTTTATCAAGAACAAACAGAATAAGAGCAAACACGGCTAAAGAAATGAGCGCATTATAAAAAGGATTAAATCGTGTTAAGTTTTTATGGAAATTTCCAGTATAGTTAACAAGCAGAACGCCAAAACCAATAATGGTAACTAGACAAATTAGCCCGAAATAAATGCTGATACTTCCCATCTGCGGATTTTCAGCAGCTAGAAATGAAATGCCTGCGATTCCGGTAAAGGGACTTCCTCCCGTTGTTCCAAGCCCAGCAAGTGCTGAAATTAAATTGTTAAAGTCAAGCGGTAGACTTGAGGGGATCAAGAAACTAATGAAAAGACCAAAAAGATTTAGGGTCGCTAATAGAGGAGTGAAGGATAAGGATTTCCCTAAACGCTCTAGCAAAGATACATTAGAGTTTTGAGCTTGTTTTTGAAATAAGTGGGGTAAAAGTGCGAGTAGAAAATAACCAGAAAAATAGATTAGAGAAAAAATCAAAACTCCTCTAAGACCAAATCCTGCAGAAATAGATCCCTGAACAGTTCCAATAATTTCACCCACAAGTGACGAGAGGCTATTTCCATTAATGGAAGGATTAACAAGGGAAGAGAAGAAACGAAGATAGAAGTTACTGTATCCTCCTCCGATAAATAGGGATGCTAGAGATAAGGTGATTAATCCGAACTGGAGATGAGAGTCAGCAGATTGGTATTGAGGTTTTTTGAGATTGTCTATAAACCAGGATAAATAGCTGCTTCCCTGGGCTTTAAAACTATTTAGGGATTGTGTGGTTTCTGAATTGAGTTTATCTAATGGGTGAATTGATGACTCAATATTGACTTGAGGGGATTCAATATTTGCTGAAGTTGATGCATTAAATGGTTCATCTAGTGAAGAAGTTGTTGGTTGAGGTGATGTAGAAGTTAGAGCATCCTGTGTGATGATGAATTCCCTTGCAGTCAATGCAGCGGTATATTCTTGCGGTGTTGGCGGTCGCCCATTAACGGCTTCAAAGTATTCCATCCAATCTTTTTGATTCATAAAGAAACTCCTGTTAAAAATCATTTTGTCACAATAGTTAGTGTTTTCTATTAGTGCTACATTATATTATACGCCTTGAACTGTTCATGTAAACAGTGTTTAAACCAATGGTGTATAAGTGAATCTGAATGAAGTGATTTAGACTAAAAATTAACTACTGGTTAACGGACAAAAACTAAAACTCCAAGCAGGCTTCGCCTGCTAACTCATGACGGAAAATTAGTTTAGGTATATAATAAAGATGAGCAATACAAATCCGTAAGTTTATTAGGGCTTTGCCGAGCCTGTAACTAAAACTGGATGAATAAGAGTCATGAGATAACTCGAATACGCCTTGAGCGTGAAAATAAAATTACAAAACAGCCTCTTA
>NZ_JADPMS010000083.1:0-2866 GCF_015686645.1 Streptococcus sp. NLN76
TCACTGATGAGTCAGGTAAGCCAGTTGAAGTAACAGTTAAAGATGTGACTCCAGAGGGTGCGATTGATACAAACAAACCTGGAAATTACACAGGTAAGGTAGAGATCACTTATCCAGATGGCAGCAAAGAAGTTGTGGATGTACCGGTAACAATTGTAGATCCACGTACAGATGCAGATAAGTACACACCAGAAACAACTCCAGAAACTGTAGCCAAAGGTGGCAAAGTAGACTTAACAGATAATGTTAAACCAATTACTGATGAGTCAGGTAAGCCAGTTGAAGTAACAGTTAAAGATGTGACTCCAGAGGGTGCGATTGATACAAACAAACCTGGAAATTACACAGGTAAGGTAGAGATCACATATCCAGATGGCAGCAAGGAAGTTGTGGAAGTACCGGTAACAATTGTAGATCCACGTACAGACGCAGATAAGAACGAGCCGAAAGGTCAAGATCTAACTGTCAACGTAGGTGAGCAACCAAACCCAGGCGACTCTATTTCTAACCTTGAAGACCTTCCAGAAGGTACTAAAGTAGCGTTTGAGAAACCTGTAGATACAACAACCCCAGGTGATAAGAAAGTCACAGTTGTCGTAACCTACCCAGATGGATCTCAAGACAAAGTTGAAGTAACGGTTAAAGTTGTGGACCCACGTACAGACGCAGATAAGAACGAGCCGAAAGTTCAAGACCAATCTGTGAATGTGGGAGAACAACCAGATCCTAACAAGTCTATCTCAAACTTGCCAGACCTTCCAAAAGGAACGAAAGTCGAGTTTGAGAAACCAGTCGATACAACAACTCCAGGTGATAAGAAAGTCACAGTAGTTGTAACCTACCCAGATGGGTCTCAAGACAAGGTTGAAGTAACGGTTAAAGTTGTAGACCCACGTACAGACGCAGATAAGAACACTCCAGTTCCACAAGATCAGTCTGTGAATGTAGGAGAACAACCAGATCCGAACAAGTCTATTTCCAACTTGCCAGAGCTTCCAGCAGGAACGAAGGTTGAGTTTGAGAAACCAGTCGATACAACAACTCCAGGTGATAAGAAAGTCACAGTCGTTGTTACTTACCCAGATGGATCTCAAGATAAGGTTGAAGTAACAATTAAGGTTGTAACCCCAAGCAAACCAGTTACTCCATCTAAACCTGAGAAACCTGTACAACCTGAGGTGAAACCAGAAGTGAAGCCTCAAGTTCAAGTTCCAGGTCAAAAACCTGAAATGAAAGAGTCTAAGACTCAAATGAGCACTCAATCTACAGATCAAGAAACCCTTCCAAATACAGGTGAGGAATCGAATGCAGGTGCTGTAGCTCTTGGTGTCGGAATGCTTCTAAGTACGATCGGTCTTAAAGCAAGACGTCGTCGTGAAGAAGACTAATCGAGATAGCTTAGTCTTCCTTAATTGAAGTGATGAAAAGACTTCCTTTGCTAGTGTTAGAACTGGCTGGGAAGTCTTTTTTGATTTTTGACAGATGATAGGGGATTTGATAGACTGGGAAGAACGAGGAGGAATTCAAGATGCATAAACAGGATTTAAAATGGGCAACTTTGGGGACAGGTGTGATTGCAAATGAATTGGCTCAAGCCCTTGAGTCAAGTGGGAGAAAGCTTTATTCAGTGGCCAATCGGACCTATGATAAAGGAGTTGCGTTTGCTGAGAAGTATGGGATTGAGAAGGTTTATGAGGAGATTGAT
Organism: Streptococcus sp. NLN76; assembly: GCF_015686645.1. Lineage (NCBI taxonomy): Bacteria > Bacillati > Bacillota > Bacilli > Lactobacillales > Streptococcaceae > Streptococcus > Streptococcus sp. NLN76. Next base: position 1,706 of record NZ_JADPMS010000083.1, read on the forward strand.
CAGGTCTTTGAGGATCCCGAGGTAGATATCATCTATATTTCTACACCACATAATACGCACATTCAGTACTTGAGAAAGGCTTTGACGGCGGGTAAGCACGTCTTGTGTGAGAAGTCTATCACCCTCAATAGTCAGGAGCTGGAAGAAGCAATCCAATTGGCGGAGGAGAATCAGGTCATCTTGGGGGAAGCCATGACCATTTACCACATGCCCATTTATGGAGAGTTGCGTCGTCGTGTGGATAGTGGTGAGCTTGGACCTCTGAAGATGATCCAGATGAATTTTGGATCTTATAAAGACTATGACATGACGAACCGATTCTTTAACCGCTCGCTGGCTGGTGGAGCTCTTTTGGACATAGGAGTATATGCGCTTTCATTCGTTCGCTTCTTTATGAGCTCCCAACCGGATCAACTGCTTTCTCAAGTCAAGCTGGCCCCTACCGGTGTAGATGAACAAGTTGGGATTTTGTTAACAAATCCAGAAGGCGAAATGGCAACGGTCGCACTCAGTCTACACGCCAAGCAACCCAAACGAGGGATGTTGGCTTATGATAAGGGCTATATTGAGCTCTATGAGTATCCGCGTGGACAAAAGGCGGTAATCACCTACACTGACGATAATCGCCAGGAAGTTATTGAGCTTGGAGAGACACAAAGTGCTTTGGCCTATGAAGTGGCCGACATGGAAAAGGCAGTGCTCGGTCAGGAGAATAAGATGCACTTGGCCTATACCCGTGATGTTATGTCCCTGATGACCCAGCTCCGTCAAGAATGGGGATTGACTTATCCCGAAGAAGAATAAAAGAGGAATCCACTGGTTGAAAAAACGAGTGGATTTCTTTTATACTCGAAACAGTTCGAAATCTGAAAAGGCAATCCGATGAAGACAGAACTTAGGGTTCGGCGAAGAGGATTATAGTCTTTCAGTTTGCTTTTAGTACAAGGCAGCGAGTCGCAGACAGCTCAAACATACTAAGATTAGTAGTGAGGAAACCTTCGACGGAAGATTTTCTCACTACTTTTTCTTTATGTTAAAGTAGTAGTGTCTTGTTAAGTCGTACTAGATTTTGGCATTTAATGCCGTAGCTCAAACTGGCAAGACACCTGTTTTAGTTAGAATTTTTTCAAAGTATGTTGGACGTTGAACGTCGTGTATTGA
>NZ_JADPMS010000084.1:0-2506 GCF_015686645.1 Streptococcus sp. NLN76
ATAAAGGGGAAATCCTCTTTTGTCTAGTCGAATGTTTCACCCAATGGGTGAAAAGCAGAACCTTCCAGAAACCCTGTGATCAATACGGTTTCTGGAAGGTTTTTAAGTTAGGTATGAATAATTTGGGATAGATAATTCTCAAGCGAATTTTTCTCCAATATTAACTATAATTGTGTTGTTTTTTTTTAATCTAATTTTCAGTATAGTGTCTTCTTATTTGCTATTGAGATATGCAGAGAATCAGGTGCTTAAGTTACGTAAGAATGTTATAACAGATTTGCTAAAAAAAGATCAGTCCTTTTATGACAACAATTTAAGTGGGGAAGTATCAGGACATATTGTTAATGACACTGAAGTGATAAGATTATTCCTGAGTCAGTTTTTTCCTGATTTTGTGAGTTCAATATTTTTGTTCATTATTTCTTTAATATTTCTATTTAGATTAGATTTTCAGTTATCTGTTGTAATGTTAATGTGTCTTTTAATGATGTTTATAGTGTTAATTCCAATATCGAATTTTGGAGGAAAATTTGCAATAAGGAAACAGGAAAGTTTAAGTCAATTATCAGGCTTTTTAACAGAAATTTTTCAAAGAGTTAAATTAATTAAAGTGTATCAAGGCCAACAATATGTTAAGTCAAGTTTAGAAAAAAGACTTGCGAAACTAGTAAAAAATTCTTTTGCTTACTCTTTGATTGATTTGACCATAAAACCGGTAATATTAATTTTCGTTTTCATAGTAATCTGCATTAGCTTTGGATATGGAGGATATAGAGTTGCACAGTCAACACTAACAGCTGGGACATTGATATCGTTCTTGATTTATTTATTTCAGCTATTATCTCCATTGAGTAGTATTGCACAGTTTGGTAATCAATTAAAAAAAATTAACGCCAGTCTTTCTGTCATTAATCAATATGCTATTAATACTAGTATAGATAGGACGAGGGAGCAAGCTATGCCTGCTCCGATTGAAAGCATAGAACTAAAAGGTGTAACTTTTGATAGAGATGGGAAAAATGTATTAAATAATTTAGATATGCTTTTTAGGAAAAGAGAGGTAACAGCCATTGTAGGTCCCTCGGGTTCTGGTAAAACAACAGTTGTTGAACTGATTTCTAAATTATATACCACATTTTCTGGGAGAATATTGTTTAATGGTATTGATATAAGAGAAATAAGTACAGATAGTTTGTATGGTTGTTTAACATATGTTTTTCAAGGAACTGATATTTTTTCTGGTACTATTTACGAAAACCTAGTTTTTGGTTTAGATTATAAACCAAGTATTGGGAAAGTAAATGAAATTTTAGAAGCAACAGCTCTTAATTTAGAATTTAAAAATTTCCCCAATGGATTAGAAACGCTTATAGGTGAGAACGGAATAGGTCTGTCTGGTGGTCAGAAACAACGACTTCAAATTGCGAGAGCTTTATTGCGGAATGCAGATATTTATATATTTGATGAGGTGACTGCTCATTTAGACTCTGTTTCTGAATCAAAAGTTATTGAAACAATAAGGACATATTTGAAGAATAAGGTTATTATTTATATTACACATAGGATTTCGACTATACAAACGGTTGATAAACTATATTTTCTTGAAAATGGTGAATTAACTGGAAGTGGTACTCATGGAGAATTAATGCAAAATAATCTGAGTTATAGACGTTTCTTATCGAAAGAAAAAGATAATCATTTATGAATCGTTTCCATTGTTTGTTATTCTACTATTGCCCAAGTAAGTTCAATCAGATAACAAATAAAAATAGGTACGAAAAATGGCGATTTTTGTGAGCTTCAAACAACTCCAAAGTACTGTAATAAAGTTAAAGTAAAAAAATTATAAAAGGTCTTGCTGTGAAAGTTATAGTACAATTAACCCGAATTATTCATACCCTGAATATCTTTGCGTAACTATCAAAAAAATCATCAGAAACAAGCAATAAACAATTGCAGTTCTGATGATTTTTATGAACGATCAAGCTTTTCTATAAATAAAGATGGGTCTGCTACCTTAGCACCCTAAAAAAGGGTAGACTCCGCCCTTGGTGCGACTCTCGATTTTTAAAAATGTATTCTATTTGATTCGGTATCCTAATTTCCTAACAAAGGAGGACTGGTATCCCTTACTGCATAGAGAACGGGGAGTGAGAAATCTAGTCTGGAAATTCGCTCAAAGAGAGCCTGAAACTCATCCTTCAGAGAATAGAGATTAGACAGTTTTAGAATTTGTTTTCTAGCACTTTTGACGCATTTTCCAGCTATATTCACAAACAGTTTCCGAAAACGTTTCATCGTCAAATTCTTCACAGACCCACTAGCTAGATGCTTCATAAATAAGGAAAGATTATAGGCCAAGCAAGAAATCATCATACGAACTTCATTCTTGATTAGAGTTGAACTATCTGTCTTATCCCCAAAAAATCCAGACTTCATCTCTTTTATGAAATTTTCAGACTGTCCTCGTTTTCGGTAAAGTTGAAAACATTCTTCGCTAGCACCA
>NZ_JADPMS010000085.1:0-2489 GCF_015686645.1 Streptococcus sp. NLN76
ATAAAGGGGAAATCCTTTTTTGTCTAGTCGAATGTTTCACCCAATGGGTGAAAAGCAAAACCTTCCAGAAACCCTGTGATCAATACGGTTTCTGGAAGGTTTTTAAGTTAGGTATGAATAATTTGGGATTATCAATCAAAATCATCAGTATATTTTTCTAGACGATTTATAATAAAATAGTAAAAGAAAAGTTTAAGGAGAAGAAATGAAAAAGACTTTGCTTGTTAGTAGTCTTCTACTAGCGCCTGCCTTGATCTATGCACAAGAGGTTCAAGCTGAGGAAAATATTGTAAATCCCCGTTCTTCATTTACTGACTATACCTCAGCTATTCAAGTAGCTAAGGATGAAGGGGTCATTCTGGCTCACGACCAACCCATAACTGTTTCTACAATTGGTGCCATCAGTCAAGTCTACAACCAATAAAGTAAAGAATTACAGGAGGCCACAAATCAGTATGCTCTTGAAAAAGCACAGTATACTTCTGATTTAGCCAATTATGAGGCTGCCCTGAAAGAAATCGAAAAACATCAACAGGCTGAAGAAAATCGTAAGAAAGAACAAGAAGCTGCTCAGAATAAATACCAACAAGAATTAGCCACTTACGAAAAAGAACAAACCCAATACCAACAAGAACTTGAAGCTTATCAAAAACAAGAACAGACAAACAAGCAGCTAAAAGAAAGTTACCAAAAAGAGCTAGGACAATTTGAAAAAGACCTAGCTGATTACCAACTCAAAGAACAACATTACCAAAAGCAAAAAGCTGAGCAAGAACAAGATCAAAAAAGCTTTCAAGGCAAACAGGCTCAATATGAAAAGGAACTAAGTCTCTATCAAGAAGCTGAAAAAGCCTACCAAGCGGCTCTTACAAAAGCTCAAGAAGATAGCCGAAAAGAAGGCTTTCTAAGTCAAGCCTATGCTCAATATCTCATTGCAAAGTCTGAACCAAATGCTAGTGTTCGATTTGAGGGTGTAAATTCCTTTATCAGCTCTAGTCATGATTTCGGTCCAAGCCTTGATGGAATTGCTGGAACAATAACCAATCTTCCACTGACTAGTAAGGCTGAACTATTTTCGGGTGTAGGTTCTGGCACACCGGCAGGAAGCGGTGATGGCTATGGAGTCATTCTTGAAAAGAATAAACCAATTCGAGTACTCTATAGCAATCTTGCCAATACATCCTACAATGGCAAAAAAAATCACTCGCCTAGACTACACCTACGAACTACTCTCCACTTTTGCGGAAGATGGAAAGGCTACTGCTTTTATCTATACCGATCCAACCAAAACGATTTATGTGGGGACACACGGAAATAATAAAGGTCAGATCGACTTTTCTATCCGTCAAACCATGACCTACTATTTCGAAGATGGCTCACCTGTCATCTTTGACAAGGATAAGACTGCCCTACTCTCTTTTGCTTCTCGAAATAATAGCTTTGAATTTGGAGAGCAAGAGTTTGTCCAACTGGAATCGAATCTGAGCTTTATTCCCATTACTGGATCTTCCGTCAGCGGAGAACAGGGGTACGTAGCTGCCAGAGGTAGTAATAATGCTAAGGCAGATGGTTCTAAATTTGACCGTTCTGAATGGGACCAAGATGGCCACCTCAATGAATATTATGGAGCTGGAGTCGCCCTTGTAACAGGGGGAGAGATTTCTTTTACATTTGGAATCCGCTATAATCCAAATGATATTAACCGTTCCGCAAACCCTAGTAAATTAAGAGATCGCTCTCGCCAATGGTTTACCGTCAACGCCGACATCAAAGCTAGCGGCCTCATCAACACAGAAAAACCAGGAAATCCACCTGTAGCCCCAACCAAACCAAATATCCTTAACAAAACACTAGAAGCTCCAAGTAAACCTGTTCAACCAACAGAACCTACTTATTCAGTCTCAAATAAACCGACAGCCCCTAAAAAGCCAATATTAAAAGAAATACCATCCCTACCTCCACTAGCTGTCAAAGCCATTAAACCGACACTTCCTAAAGCACCTGTCGTCTTTCTACATCAGGTTCTCTATAAAGTTCCACCGACAGCAATAACAATTATAGTCTTTTATTTGAAAATAACACAGTAAAAAAGCGCAAAAAAACACTATCTGTGTTATACTTAAGGTGAACATATTTAAAAATGTCTTAAGGATGTTGCCGCATCCCTAATGCTTTGACTGCTTCATAAGTTTGATGTGTTTTCAAAAGTTTGTAGACAATTCTTAGTATCTTATGAGCACAAGCGATAACAGCCTTCATCTTACTTCCTCTTTGGGAAACTCGTTTGTATAAAGATGAGAAAGCTGGATCTTTGGAGTGTCCTGCTATCATACCCGAGATCGTTAAGGCATGTTTTAACCCCAATTATTCATACCTAACTTAAAAACCTTCCAGAAACCGTATTGATCACAGGGTTTCTGGAAGGTTCTGCTTTTCACCCATTGGGTGAAACATTCGACTAGACAAAAGAGGATTTCCCCTTTATGATA
>NZ_JADPMS010000086.1:0-2463 GCF_015686645.1 Streptococcus sp. NLN76
CCAAAAGGGCGTTTTTTATTTTTGACATTAACTGTTAAGAATGTACCTGGAATTGAATTAAATAACACAATTAGTTCATTGACAAAATCTTTTGATCGTCTTTTTAAACGGGCTAAGGTTCAAAAAAATTTGATTGGATATTTACGTTCTGTTGAAGTAACTTATAATGAAAAAGAGAATACTTATCATCCTCATATTCATGTTTTGATAATGGTTAAATCGAGTTATTTTGCTGGAAAAGTGAATTATATTTCTCAAAAAGAATGGGGTGATATGTGGTCGCGGTCACTCAAAGTTGATTATATTCCGATGGTTGATATTCGGTCGGTTAAAGAAAAAGGAAAAGGTCTTAAAGGGGCTGTTTTAGAAACAGCTAAATATCCAGTTAAGCCAATAAAGTTGGATGTTGAGAATAAGCAAGTTGTAGATGATTTGTATAAAGGGTTGTATCGAAAACGACAATTAGGTTATGGCGGATTGTTTAAGGAAATCAAAAAGCAATTTCAGCTGGATGATGTTGAAAATGGAGACTTAGTTCATACTTCTGAAGATAACAATGATGTTTCTACTGGAACAAAAATTGTTGCAATATGGAATGCATCTAAGCAAAATTATTTGCTGAAAGACTGATCGGAATCAGTCTTTTTTGTATGTGATGAGTGTGTGTTAAGGTTTTTAGGTGGTAAAAATCATGTATGCGATAGGTAGGCGAAGTCGAGAAAATTGGGGACACAGGAAACGTTGATACTATCAACATATCACGCCAAGTGATATCAGTTTCCCTTATGCTCTTTTTAGTTGTTTAGTCTAGGCAATTTGTGTAGGTAATTTACTAGGTAATTTGTCTGGTAAATTTACTAGGAAAATTGCTCCCTGTTTTTACCTTCGTTTTGTTTTGGGCGTTTATTTGCGTTTTAAGAGCGTTGTAGTTAATTTTGGTATAAAAATATCAAGGAGTTATTTGGTGTGTCTTAGAGGCTAAATAAAACGCATGTGAGACCATCTGAGCGATTTATGCCGAGAAAACTTTTGACAATAAGCTAGGTCAAGTTAGACTGGCTAGGGCGGTTCGGTCAGAACTTTGTTCGACCGACCGACAAGCCAAAGACTAACGACCTAGGTTACTTGTTGTCAAAAGGAAATTGGAATAAAGTAAGCGGTAAGTTTGATAATCAAGATTTGTAATTGATTGAGGTGCTATAATTATAAATGCTGAAGCAAACCTTCCGCAAGTCTATGCGAAAGGAGGTGTGGCCAGTGCATTACATTTTCGACGTCTTACTTGCTGTTTTGGCAGAAGTAGTAGCACACTATATTTGCAAGTGGTTAGATAGCAAGGACAAACGCTGAAGCTAGCCCAACATCGAAAAAAGCCCCTAAGAAGACTGGAGATCTCTTAGGGGCTTCGGTGTGCTTGTGCACTACATTTTCGTGTTTTTATTATATCACAAGGATTGGAAATTTTAGGTGAAGAATTATCCAGTTTTTATCTTAGGAGAATTCTCCACTTTTTCACCACCAAAAGAGCATAAGGGAAGCTGATATCACTTGGCGTGATATGTTGATAGTATCAACGTTTCCTGTACCGGTAATTTTCTCGGCTTCGCCTACCTATCGCATACACAGTTTCTCCACCTAAAAGCTCTATGACATACTTATAGCACACAAATTTAGTTAAGAGGTTCATCTGAAAAATGGTTAGATTGTGGTTGGTTTGGAAATGATTATATGGTTTCAAAGTAGTTTTTGGAGAATGAAATAGGGGCTTTAGCCCCTAAAAACCACCCCTTGGGGTGGTTTTCTTCTTATCTTGATACTAGTAAGAATTAACTCACGGGCAAAAAAGAGGAGTTTGACATGCTTTAAACCAGCATGGTTGAGCTGTTTTTAGACAAAAAAAAGCCCTTGACTTTTTATAACGGTAAATCTATAATTAAAGTGTTCAAGTTTAATTTTAGAAAGGTATAAAAAGACAAAGGGATTTTTACGTTCTTTTGTAATTACAGGTTAATTTTAACATGACAGAAATTCAAAATCAAGAGCAAGTTCTTGTCGATAAAAATAAAAAAGGCAAAGATAGAAATTGGCGAGGTCGTAAGATATTGAGTTTGAAATTAGCTGATGTTTTTGAAGAGTTAGGCTATAAACAAAACTTGATTGAACGAGTGGCGAGTTGTGGGGATACACTTTGTTTTATTCGTCGAGAAGATGGTAGTTTAAAGTTATATCAAGCTTATTTTTGTAAAAATAAGTTGTGTCCTATGTGTAACTGGAGACGGTTAATGAAATATTCTTATCAGACTTCTCGAATAGTTGATGAAGCTATCAAAGAGCAACCAAAAGGGCGTTTTTTATTTTTGACATTAACTGTTAAGAATGTACCTGGAATTGAATTAAATAACACAATTAGTTCATTGACAAAATCTTTTGATCGTCTTTTTAAACGGGCTAAGGTTCAAAAAA
>NZ_JADPMS010000087.1:0-2438 GCF_015686645.1 Streptococcus sp. NLN76
GCGTTACTCACCCGTTCGCAACTCGTCCAGAAGTGCAAGCACTTCCTTCAGCGTTCTACTTGCATGTATTAGGCACGCCGCCAGCGTTCATCCTGAGCCAGGATCAAACTCTCATCAAAAGTTTGAGTCTTTACTCATTTTTCTGTCGCTGACAGATTTGTTCTGCGTTAAATCTTCAGACTTCTTTGTTAAACCTCCTTGGTGAACCTTAGTTCTACCTGCGTTAGTTTGCCTTGAAGTCTTTTGATTTAGCTTCGAATTTATTATTGACAGGTAGTATTCCTACTACCCACACATTGGTATTCGTCTTGTTCAGTTTTCAAAGGTCATGTCTCTCACGAGACAACTATCTAAGTATATCACCCAGCTCACAAAGTGTCAACAGTTTTTTTAATTTTTTTTAATTTTTTTCTTTTCTTCCTCTTTAGATGGAGTTAGAAAGAGGTCTAACCTGAAATTTCAGCCTCCTTCCTTCTCATTTTTTTGTCTAATGGTCTATAAAGACCTGTTTTATTTACGCGGATCAAATTCTTCAAAGTAGCTAGCCATTTTTTTCAACATTTTTTTGCGCCCCTTAAAACACTGATTGCTGATAAGGCGTTGGTAGTTATCTAATTCTGCTTGGGTGAGAGTCTTCTTGAACTCCATCATGCGATCTTTAAATAGTACAAACTCATCCATACAGAGACCATCCTCTGCCAACAAATGTCCTACTTCTGAAACCTCGACATAAGCCTTGTTATCCAGCGTTCTTTTTTTTGCCTCCTGCATCCGGACCTTATCAATAATATGATTACGAAATTTGGTCTTGAAAAAGACATGCAATTTTTCATCATCCTGCATCACACTCGGATGGTTCTTCATCAAACGGTAAAGAACCATCATTCCCTCCTGCTCCCAATCACAAGCATCCCATAAATGGAGATAAAATTCTCGATGGCATTTTAATACTGTACCACGTACTTTTTTATATGTTGATTCGAAATCCATGGTTCATCCTTTCCCTATAATCCTAACAGATTGCTTATTGGAATTGGGATCCATTCCCTAATCTGTCGATTTACTTCTCTATTCGAAAAATAAAAACAAAAAAGGAGTCATTCCGGTAAAAAAATGAACAACTTGGGCAAAAGGTCTTCCCTTTCATCCCACACAGAGAACGATAGTAGCACCTTAGAAAAACAAAAAAAGACCCCGTAGGGTCTCAAGACTCCGCCAGTAGGACTCGAACCTACGACATCATGATTAACAGTCATGCGCTACTACCAACTGAGCTATGGCGGAAAATATAGTCCGTACGGGATTCGAACCCGTGTTACCGCCGTGAAAAGGCGGTGTCTTAACCCCTTGACCAACGGACCATTTTTCAACACTATTTATTGTAACAGGTCACTCTAAAAATAGCAAGTGTTTTTTTCTATTTTTTTCATTTTCCCCTCAAAAATCTCATATCTGTCAGTAGTGACAGATTCCAAGTACTTCTTTTCTTATTTTTTACGAATGTGAAAAGAACGGTCCAATGAAGTTCAGACGTTATACTTAACTAATTTCAAAATCAGAATGCTCGCAGAATTTCAACTCGCAATACTGGCTGAGGTTTGTACTTTCTTTCCAGTACCTGCTTTTTGGTTTCTCGCCAGTTTTCTCTCAGGTCATCATCAATCGTTTCAACTGTGACACCATCAATACCCGTAGAGCCCTTATTAGCTTTGACCTGCTTGTAGGCTTCCAGAAGATTGTCTCTTGATATACTCTTTTAGTTTATCTTTTATTACTGTGTTAGCTCGTCTTGCCGTACTTTAGTACTGCCTGCGACTCGCTGCCTTGTACTAAAAGCAAACTAAAAGACTATAATATCTGATTTAGTAGTTTAGACATGTGCGTATTCCTTTCTTATTTTGCTATCTGTAGGATATCTTAAACCCGAATTATTCATACCCTGAATAATTCGGGGACATCAATGATAAGATTATCCAACTGATGAAATTGTAAAAAGAGTTGGATTAGTTCAAAATTAAGCTGTCTTAAAGCCTCAACAGTTTCTTCCGTTGCACGTGAAAAGAAACGTGACAGGGTTAATTGAGAGGCTACTTGTTTCGACTCTAGTAGCTGATAGAAATAAGCATTATCTTTCAATTCTTGACAGGCATAGTCTGTATCATGACCCGCTAGAATTTGAAAAATGAGTTGGATAACAATCATTGTGTCTGAGTAAAGAGGGGAATGGCGTTGATCATTAGTAACTAAAACTCCAAGCAGGCTTCGCCTGCTAACTCATGACGGAAAATTAGTTCAGGTATATAATAAAGATGAGCAATACAAATCCGTAAGTTTATTAGGGCTTTGCCGAGCCTGTAACTAAAACTGGATGAATAAGAGTCATGAGATAACTCGAATACGCCTTGAGCGTGAAAATAAAATTACAAAACAGCCTCTTA
>NZ_JADPMS010000088.1:0-2421 GCF_015686645.1 Streptococcus sp. NLN76
TGGTGCTAGCGAAGAATGTTTTCAACTTTACCGAAAACGAGGACAGTCTGAAAATTTCATAAAAGAGATGAAGTCTGGATTTTTTGGGGATAAGACAGATAGTTCAACTCTAATCAAGAATGAAGTTCGTATGATGATTTCTTGCTTGGCCTATAATCTTTCCTTATTTATGAAGCATCTAGCTAGTGGGTCTGTGAAGAATTTGACGATGAAACGTTTTCGGAAACTGTTTGTGAATATAGCTGGAAAATGCGTCAAAAGTGCTAGAAAACAAATTCTAAAACTGTCTAATCTCTATTCTCTGAAGGATGAGTTTCAGGCTCTCTTTGAGCGAATTTCCAGACTAGATTTCTCACTCCCCGTTCTCTATGCAGTAAGGGATACCAGTCCTCCTTTGTTAGGAAATTAGGATACCGAATCAAATAGAATACATTTTTAAAAATCGAGAGTCGCACCAAGGGCGGAGTCTACCCTTTTTTAGGGTGGTAAGGTAGCAGACCCATATTTATTTATAGAAAAGCTTGATCGTTCATAAAAATCATCAGAACTGCAATTGTTTATTGCTTGTTTCTGATGATTTTTTTGATAGTTACGCAAAGATATTCAGGGTATGAATAATTCGGGGATAATGTTCAACAGGTCTGGGAGACCTGTTGAACGATCATCATCAGCTGTCCTCGTCATTTATTTGAAATTCCGCGAGTATTCTGATTTTGAAATTAGCTAAGCATTATTTGGCTTTCATAGCTGAGAGAAGTTGAGTGCGGATATCCTCCACCCCATCTGGTTGGCCCGGTAGGAAGATACTGCTGTTACCATACATACCAAAATTATTTAGGGTGTCCAAGTATTGGTTGGTCAAGAGAATAGACATAATCTGCTCCTCGCTAAGACTGATTTCAGCTTCCTTCAACTCTCGAATTGATTCTGCTAGTCCGTCCACAATGGCTTTCCGTTGCTGGGCAATCCCAACCCCGTGTAGACGATCTTTTTCAGCTTCAGCTTCCGCTGCGGTTACAATTTTAATCTTATCAGCTTCAGCCAATTCCTGGGCGGCAACCCGTTTGCGTTGCGCAGCATTGATGTCGTTCATAGATTGCTTCACTTCAGCATCTGGTTCAACCTTGGTAATCAACGTTTTGACAATCACGTAACCATAGGTAGACATTTCTTCTGCAACTTGATTTTGAACTTCCAAGGCGATTTCATCTTTTTTCTCAAACAATTCGTCCAAGGTTAACTTAGGTACTGAAGAACGAAGCGCATCCTCAATATAGGACTTGATCTGACTCACTGGTTTGATCAGTTTGTAGTAAGCATCCGTAACATTGGATTCATTTACACGGTATTGGGTCGCAATATTCAAAGTGACAAAAACATTGTCCTTGGTTTTTGTTTCAACTACGATTTCGCTCTGCAAGAGTCGAAGCTCAATCCGAGCAACCAAGCGGTCAATACCCAAGGGGAGTCGTACATGAATACCGCTAGATGCGGTTTTTTGATAGCGGCCAAAACGCTCAATAATAGCTACTGATTGCTGACGTACAACATAGAGGGAGCTTATGACTAAGAGACAGACCACTAAGAGCAAAAGTCCAAAAAGAATAATCCCAAACACCATCATTACTTCTCCTTTTCTTTAGACAGCCATACCACCACAGTCAAGTTTATTCCAGTGATAGTTTGCGAATTTTCATACTCTACCAATTCGAATGACTTTCCGTATTGTAGCATGAAGAATTTATCTGTATGTTTTCAATTATAACACGTTCTTAAAATCAAACCAATGAAAAAGCGGTTCACCTACCTTATCAAATAAATGATAAAAAGAGTTGCGACCCAACTCTTTTTCCCTAACTCTATAGTGAGTTTACCAAGCGTGGATTCCTAGCAGATGTTTTTTCGAAACCTTGATTTTGAAAAAATACTTGATGGTATCTAATTCGAAACATAACAGTCATTTGCCTTATCTTTCCTTTTTTACCAAGAAGTCCTCTATGATCTGATAAAACCGAGGGGCCCAGCCCCTGACCAATAGATTTTGGCTTTAGGGTTAAGTAGAGAAGCATACACTTTTGTCAATCTAATCTAGTCGAAAATGCCCAAGTAACCGACCATTCCAGATGACCCCAAATTCTCTCCCCTCACTCGCCTCAGCATCTAGTAATTCGAACTGACTTGGATCCAATATAGTCTTTTAGTTTATCTTTCAATACTGTGTTAGCTCGTCTTGCCGTACTTCATTGAAACTTTCTTCAAAAGTTTTATCAGCAAGCTCAAAATCTTCCTCAAGATTTTTCTACCATTTGTCAACCATTTTTCTAAAAATAGGACAATTTATTTGGCAGATTGATGCCTGCTGAGCCTAGTTGTGAAGCAAAGAGAAGGGGATTTTGTGTCAAGGCCTTGAGCGTATGCGTG
>NZ_JADPMS010000089.1:0-2313 GCF_015686645.1 Streptococcus sp. NLN76
TCAATACACGACGTTCAACGTCCAACATACTTTGAAAAAATTCTAACTAAAACAGGTGTCTTGCCAGTTTGAGCTACGGCATTAAATGCCAAAATCTAGTACGACTTAACAAGACACTACTACTTTATAGTCTTTTAGTTTACTTTTAGTACAAGGCAGCGAGTCGTAGACAGTACTGAAGTACGGCAAGACGAGCTAACACAGTAATAAAAGATAAACTAAAAGAGTATAACATAAAGAAAAAGTAGTGAGAAAATCTTCCGTCAAAGGTTTCCTCACTACTAATCTTAGTATGTTTGAGCTTATTGAAATCCAATGAGTCTAAAAGAGTATACTATCAAAGATCGAAGGCACTATGGTGGATTCATCAGTCAAAAAAACACCTAGAATCAAGCTACCTTTCCAGCAGCTGACTAGGTGTTTTTCCTGGAGATTTCCTTGTTATTTGGAATTCGTTTCTTCTGATTCCTGATCTTCTTCTATTTTTTTCAGATGTAGACGAAGTTTGGTGACCCGACCTTTTTTAACTTTGTCATTGCGCATGGACAAGCGATAACCATTTGACTCCAGGTCAACGGAAAGACGTTCCCCTTCTGCTGGGATGCTTCCTAGGCTCGTAATGTAGTAACCGGCAATGGTATCGACATCATCACTCTCCAATTCAACATTAAAGTACTCATTAAAATCGTTCAAGGTCATTGCACCAAGGACGATGAAACTTCCATCCGTCAATTCTCGAACTTCTAATTCAGCCTTATCGGTTTCATCCTCGATTTCCCCAACAATCTCTTCCAAGAGATCCTCTAGGGTAACCAGACCTGCTACGCCCCCATATTCATCCAACAAGATGGCCATCTGGTTTTGCGTATTCCGCAAGGAGGTCAAGAGGTCATCCACGAACATGGTTTCGGGCACAAATAGTGGTTCCTGTAAAATCTTTCGTAATGACAAATTTTCAAAACCAGAGGTGAAGGCCTCGGTCAAAATCCGCTTGGTGTGCAAGATTCCGATCACATTGTCCTTATCATCTTCGTAAACAGGAATCCGCGAGAAGTTTTGTTTTAAAATGGCTTGGATATTTTCCTCACTTGGATTCTTAATATCCACCATGAAGGCATCCGTCCGCGGCACCATCAATTCACGCGCCATCAATTCATCAAGGGTAAAGACTCCCTGAAGCATCTCCAATTCTTCCGCATCCAAGCTCTCCTCACTTTTCGAGAGCATGTATTCAATCTCATCTCGCGTCATTTTTTCATCTGCATCATCAAACTCCATCGGCGTCAAACGACTCAGCAGATTGGTGGAAGCCGAAAGCAACCAAACGAAGGGACTTACAATTTTTCCCAAAAAAAGAATAATCGGAGCCGTACGGACAGCCAAGGATTCTTTCAAGTTAAGGGCAATTCGTTTAGGATACAATTCCCCAAGTACAATTGAGATATAGGTCAAGAGCGCCAAGGCCAGGAAACTTCCCGCCGCATAAGCCGTCTCACTACCCCCCATCCAAGTCGCAAACATGCGACCCAAGGTATCTGCCAAGCTCGCACCGGCCAAGATGTTAATGAGGGTAATCCCAACCTGAATAGTGGATAGGAAATTATTCGGCTCTTCTAATACTTTCAACAAGCGTTGATAAGCCCGGTCCCCTTCTTCCGCCTTCTGCTCCACACGTGACCGGTTCAAGGACACCATGGCCATCTCAGAGGCTGAAAAAAAGGCATTTAAAAAAGTCAAGCCAAAAAGCAATACAATCTGAAACACCAGATTCTGACTGCTAGGATCTTCCATGAGTTTTTTCTCCTAAAAATATAAATATAAGCTATTCTACCACGAAATGATAAAAATAAAAACATAAAAGCTAAGAAGCTTATGAAATAAGCATTCATAAATTCAAAGTTCATTAATATTTTTGATAAAAATCCACCAAAACGAAACAGTGTTTGCAAAGTCTGGAATTGACTTGAGAAAGAAACTAAACCGATTCCCAAAAAAGCCCTCCTTAAGGAGGGGAAAGTCCATTCATTCAGCTAAGTATGTTTAGAATTATTTGCAAAAAGTCCTATATAGTCTTTTATTTGAAAATAACACAGTAAAAAAGCGCAAAAAAACACTATCTGTGTTATACTTAAGGTGAACATATTTAAAAATGTCTTAAGGATGTTGCCGCATCCCTAATGCTTTGACTGCTTCATAAGTTTGATGTGTTTTCAAAAGTTTGTAGACAATTCTTAGTATCTTATGAGCACAAGCGATAACAGCCTTCATCTTACTTCCTCTTTGGGAAACTCTATTGTATAAAGATGAGAAAGC
>NZ_JADPMS010000009.1:0-49064 GCF_015686645.1 Streptococcus sp. NLN76
AGCTGATAGAAATAAGCATCATCTTTCAATTCTTGACAGGCATAGTCTGTATCATGACCCGCTAGAATTTGAAAAATGAGTTGGATAACAATCATTGTGTCTGAGTAAAGAGGGGAATGGCGTTGATCATTAGTGACTAAATATTTGGAAATTAACTCAGCCAGCTTCAAGACCTCAAACAATTCTTTAAAGAGAATCAGTCCGCCATAATTCGTAAGATTTCCTCCCTCAAAAGAAAAATTATTGTTTTTAGCATTATTATTTGTTAGACTGAACATGTGGATTTCCTTTCTTTTTATATTTTTTATGCACTTATATCATAAAGGGGAAATCCTTTTTTGTCTAGTCGAATGTTTCACCCAATGGGTGAAAAGCAGAACCTTCCAGAAACCCTGTGATCAATACGGTTTCTGGAAGGTTTTTAAGTTAGGTATGAATAATTTGGGTTTAGTTTATCAAGGAGACGATAAACTGCATTCAAGTTAATATCCCAATCTCCAAATAAATCTTCTTGAGATTCAAAAGTCGCTAACTTACTGTCTGGTTTTAAAATTCGCTGGAAGACAAGGAGTTTTAGTGCTTTTGTCAAATCGAATTTGGCATTTGTTTTTAGCTGCTTCAAAAAATTGGGAAGCCGTAACTCTTCAAAAATATCATCAAATACCATCCAGCCATAAGATTTGTCTGGTTCATTCATGGGAGCAAGTAGATCATAGGTAACTTGGATAGTTTTTTCTGGATTTAAAAGGCCAGCTTTAGCCTCCTTCTTCAGTCGATCCAAGATACCTGGTTCGCTTTCTTCCATTTCATCAAGCAAACCGTAT
Organism: Streptococcus sp. NLN76; assembly: GCF_015686645.1. NCBI lineage: Bacteria > Bacillati > Bacillota > Bacilli > Lactobacillales > Streptococcaceae > Streptococcus > Streptococcus sp. NLN76. The sequence continues at coordinate 825 of NZ_JADPMS010000009.1, forward strand.
TTGTGAAGTATTCTTTGTTTTACTTTCCCGTCCTTACGATATCCTTCAACAAGATAAACGTGAGTACGACCTTCTTTATTCGTAGTTGTTTTAATAAAAGCCATACTTCCATTATACCATACATAACCGTATACAACAAGCGTTTTGTGCAAAAAATATTAAAAAAATCCAGTTCTATCAAGCGATTGAACTGGATTGGTTACAACACAAAGTGATAAACTCGGGATTTCTTTCAATTCACCAGCACAATCAGGACAAACACAATCTTCTAAGCGATGATGAACTTCTTCTGGTTCAAGTTGGTCAAGGATCGCTTACTTACGTCCGCTTGTTTTATTTCGTTTGTAAGTAATCGTCTCTGTTTCAATTGGATAAGTCAGAATCTTCTTGGATAGGTATTTCTTCTCCCAAAAGACTCATTTGACTTAACTGAACAGAATTCTTCTCAGATGAGTTACCTTGTAGTTTCTGGGTTAAATAAGCCACTTGTTCACTTAGAAGAAAGATTTCATCTACTAGACTTTCGTTGATAACTTCTTGTTTTTGGATAAAATCCGATAGTTCTTCCAAAATAAGATTCTCCCTTTATTGATAATCTAATTATAGCTAAAGAGTCCGGGACAAAAAGATTTCATCAATCATAAAAATAGAAGGAGGTGCTAACTCGTATTACTGAGTGATGCCTCCTTCTATTTTATTAGTCTTTTTCCCTCATGTTTATTTAACTTCTTAAGATTATTGGCCATGAGAACTAGTCCCATATCAATCTTCACCTTCCTTTTTCCTCGAAGATTACATCTTGTGTAACCCAAACAAGCCTTTATCTGCCCAAAAACTGGTTCGACATCAATTTTGCGTTTTGCAAAAATTTGTTGTCCTTGAGCTGATAAAAGCGCTTCTTTTGCTTCGTTTTTTAAGATTTGATACCGTTCATTTATGTATAACCCCTTTTGAGGAGCTTGATCTGGTTGGTTTGTTTTATAAACTTTTATTTCTTGAAGAAACCCTGTTGTAGTTTTTCTATGCTCAACGTGGCTAAAAGTATAAATGAACCCTTCTGGATGAGTATAACTATCTTGTTCTTGATCATAAGTCCAATTATCCATATTCTTGCTGGATTTTTGATGTTTTCGAGTTTGTTCCTTGTCAAAGGTATTATACTTAATGTAGTGTTCAATCCCTTTATCATTTAAAGCTAAGAGATTTTCCTCACTTCCATATCCCGCGTCCGCTACAAGAGTTTTAATATCCAGATGACAGGAATCAAGGAAAGGTAATAGAGTCAGAGTATCGGTAGGATTTGGAAACACATCAAAGTGTAGGACAAATTGATTTTCTGTCCCTATTTGGAGATTATATCCTGGCTTCAATTGACCGTTTTTCATATGATCATCTTTCATACGCATAAAAGTAGCGTCCGTATCGGTTTTTGAAAAACTATTTCGACCATCAAAAATGGACTGGTAATGATTGTATTTTTCTAGGCGCACCAAATAATCGTTTTGGACTTTGTTCAAAACTTTTTTGACGGCTCTGCGTTTGGTCTTTCTTGGATCCTTTCCTTTAGTCGGTTGTTCACGAATATCCTTATCCAAATGTTGGATTTCTTCTTCAAGAAGCTGAGCGAACTCTTTCAAATGTTCGGGAGTGATTTCCTCCTCCATCTCATCTTTAATAGCTTGATCGATAAGGGGTTGAATTTCGTCCACAAAATCTGTTTTGAGGGTATGTTGTAATTTTGTTTGAAATTTATCTGTGGCCTTCTTCCAGACATGCGTGTATTTATTGGCATCTGCTTCAATCTTGGTACCATCCACAAACATTGTATCCAAGGTGACTAATTCTTTCATTTTTGCATAACAATTAAAATTAACGAATAGCTCTTCAATCACCTTTTCCATACCAGGGAGTACACGAAAACGATTGATAGTTCGATAAGAAGCTATCAATTGCCCTGTCAGATACTGCATGGACAAACTATCTGCCATCAATTCCGCTATTTTTCTTCCTGAATAGATACCTCTAGAATAGGAGTAAAGGATGGCAGAAAGCATCATTTTAGGATGGTATGAGGGTCTCCCATGAATACGGAACATCTGATCCAATTCAGGACATTCAAACTGTTCCATAAATTCTTCAATTGAAAAGACAATGTGGTCATTTGGTAAACAGGATGAAATTTCAAGTGGTAATGTTGTTTGTTTTGTGTTATAGTGAATGTACATAAGGAAAGCCTTTCTATTATTATTTTTGCTTACTTATATTTTACTAAGGCTAACCTTAAAAAGCAAAGAAACAGCGGTACTTTTGGTCGCTGTTTCTTTGTGTTTAGAGCTAACAAAAAGGATTGGAAATTGATGTGATTTCCAATCCTTTTTCATTAATCAGAGCCTTTTTGTCCCGGACTCATGGTTTTTATAGCAGGAGTGATTGAAAATCTTTTCATGAACCACTCAACTCGAACTAAGTAAGGAAAGGAGTCGATTCCTTGACTCTAACCTGTTTTACCAGTTAACAGATGAACCCGGCCAAAATCGGGTAGATTTATCATAACCAACAAGCTAGATTCTAGCATATCAATCTCCAACCTGATGATTTATAAGAATAGTATAGCTAGATTTCTAGTTGATTTGAAGACACCTTGTTATTGGACGCTTACAAGCAATTTATGACATACCATTGTAGCCCCTTGCGAAAAAAATGGAAAGTCAAGGTGCTGTTTCAGTGTGATCTTTTTTAGTCAACTGAATAACATCATCAAAACAATTCCATTTATATTCATTCTAAGAATGAGAAATAAAACATTCAAACAAATTACAATTGATTCTATACTTTAGATTAAGCACTGAATTAATAATTCTCTCAACTTTGCTACATCAAATATGCAGTTTTATCTAACTTATATGAACTTAAAAACACAATCAATACTATCGTTAAGTACTCAAATGGTATGATTGTAAAAATAAATAGATAGATACTACCAAGCAAAAATGGTATTAGCATAGCTTTTTTCATATTTTTAAGATTTGATAGGATTGGTACAATATAGAGCATTGCCATGTAAACACCTCCAGATGCCAATAGCATCGTAATTGAATTACTAAATCCAGTATTTTCACTTCGCCACATACCCATAAATTGTTTTATAAAAGCAGTGTTTAAATACCCGTTTCCAAAGAAAGGATTCAATAACCAAGCTCTAATACCGATGATAAAATCATCCATACGAACGGAACCGGAACTTGTTCCCAGCCTAGTTTCTATAAGCCACCAAACTACATAAATCGCTACGAAAAGGATTAACGGAAGCATAACAATCTTTAATACTTGTAACAGATTTGACCTACCTCGTGTGAATAAATATTTATGTAGAAAAACTAGAATAAGTGAAACAATCCCAGTAGTAGAAAATGTACTTAGAATAGCTATAGAAAATAGACCAAATCTCATTGAGGAAAAATTCTTTTGAATATAGGCTTCAATTAATAGTGCTATTGAGAAATGGAGTGAGGCCATTGGAGCTTCAGTAAAGATTGCTGTATTTCTTGTAATATCAGAAATTCTCTGAGTTTCAAAATACAGATTAAAATAACTAGGAACTGATCTTGGAAGCCCAGTATTCGTCCAAACAGTCTGTACTACACCAGTAGGTTGAATCAGATGAAATAAGGATCCGAACATCCAAATAATCAAAGATAAGCTGGCGATAATTATCATCACATTTCTGTATTTTAATAGTAGTTCATGACGTTCAATAGACTCTTGTATAAGAAAAAAGAAAACAAGAATTAGGGCTGATGCAGCAAACTTTAGTGCAGGCAGCATATTGTATCTTGTAACCAAAATCCAAAATCCAATGTAGAAAAAAACTCCAACAGCGATTGCAATTGCACTATGAACATTTTTTCTTGATACCTGAGGTTTAGTAAAGAAGTATCCCAATACTCCTAAAGACAATAGCATAAAAACATAGTCTGAAAACCGATTCCCCGTCCCATATATATGCATCCAAATGCTTCTTGTGTTAAGAATGACAGAAAGTGCTATCATATATAAAAATGATGAGTTTACAAACTCTCTAGGTGAAAATGTAAAAGTCAATGTAGATCCCTTCCTTAATGCACAAATATTAGATTGAATTCCAACGATAAATAATATTGCAGAATCAAGTAAAAAATACATAAAATGTAAAGTGTTTAATTACTACTTGGCTGCCTGGTCCTTAAAAAAGAGAAATTTCCCTTTCTATGAGTCACCATCATTTGAAGACAATTCCATACTCTTAATCATTCGCTTGTATGAAGTAACCAAATCGTACTTCGGTTTCCAACCAAGATTTAATAATCTCTCTGTGTTAAGTTTGAATCTACTTGGGACCGCGTAACCATAAAGATTGGTTTCAGGGATATCAAAAACAACTTTAATAGAATTATTACTTAACTCCTCAGCAACTAGTTTTGCCATTGAAGCGATGGAAATATGATTTGCTTCATTTGAAACATTGTAAGCGGTCGCATTTTCTCCGTCGCTCAAAATTAAATACAGTGCACGAATACAGTCACTTAAATAACAATAATTTCCTTCAGACTTCCCTTCAGTATGTAGAATAATATCTTCTTGATTTAAAACACTTCTCGCAAATTGTGCAAAAACTCTATTCTCTCCTGGTAGGATACCTGCTCCGAAAGTTTGCGACAATCTAGCAATTTTTGTTGGAACTCCGTACTGACTGTTGTATGCAACACAAAGATTCTCACACATTCGTTTGGATTCCGGATAGTTGCTTCTCAATGAAAGAGGATTTATAAACCCAAGCATATCTTCAGAAACATATACTGTCTCTTTATTCTTGAATTCACCATAAACTTCCATCGATGATAGATATACGAAACTTTCAACCTGTTTATCTTTTGCTAACTCGAGCATTTGCATTGTTCCTTCAAGAGAGACTTTAATTGTATCAACTGGATTATTCACCATCATCTGTGATGTAGTGACTGAAGCAGCATGGAAAATATAGTCGATCTGTAAGTTACTTGAAATATAGCTATTATATGGAGAAGTAATATCACCGAGAACTACTTTCATTTCCGGATATTTCGACAAATCTCCATAAATTTCATTAATTTTTTTGAAATTTCTTGCATGCAAATAGATTTTTAAATTTAAGTCATGATATCTATTTAAATAAACTAAGCTTTTTACCAAATTAGAACCTACTAGACCTGTTGAACCTGAAATAAAAAAATTTTTTTCCCGAAATTTATTAAAGGGAAAATTACTATCTGCAATCTCTTTAAAATCTTCTTCAAGTACATTGTTACTAATAAAATCTAAGTTCATGCTTTTTCCTCAATTTTTTTAAAACTTCTATCGTATAAGAACCATTTCTTAGACTTGATCCAACTAACTCCGCGTTCTTTTTTAGTTCATTATAGGACTCCGTTGTCATCTTTTCAATTTTTGATTCGATGTCATGAATTGTGTCTATAACAAACCCACAATTATTCTTTTCAACAAAATTTGCAAGTGCAGCCTGTGACCAAATGATTACAGGAATACCTGATGCTAAATAGAGTGATGTTTTATGAGGATTGTTTACTCTCAAATAATCACCATGAACACCCTCACATGTTTCAATAGACGGACCATCCCAAATTAATCCAAAGCCCCCCTCTAAAACGAAAGGTAAGTCATCAGAAAGGAAAGAGCCTTTATAGAAAATATTTCCTTGTTCTTTATGTTCAAATCCTATACCATATAGATTAAAATTTGGATGATTAGGTAGGTTATACAAATATCCAGCTTTATATGGTTTAAGATTACCTGCAACAATTATAGGCATAACTTTGAGATGATTGTCTGAATCCTTCTTAACTTCAAAGTCAGGTATCAAATAATCAAAAATTTCAAGATTCTCAATTTTTCTAGCTGAAATTCCCTTCTCGACAAGTACATCTGTCATTGACTGATTATGAGATATAATACCGTCAGCTTCTTTTAACACACTTATTTCTTCGATTCCCAACCGAAACTTACTTTTCCAAGGTACGCTATCTAGTTTCATCCATCTCATGGATTCTAAGTCGTGAATCAATAGATAGACTTTTACACCTTTTTTTCGCAACGCTTTTACATTTTTATTAAAGAAAATTGTATGATTAATCAAGGGGAACTGAATAACCACAATGTCATTTTCTACTAGTGGTTCAAAAGTTTTATCCCAAACTTTTTTTAGTGAAAGGTGATGTTGAAAAGTTTTTACAACTCCCATTCCTTTACGATCACTTGCCTCTGCAGATGCAATAATTTCACTAAAACCATTATTACTTAAAATCTTCTCAACATCGTCTCGGGCTTTTAGTCCAGCTGTTTTTTGTACATTTTCAACTAGCTGTAATTCTTTAACATAGTATTTCATGCTCTATTGCTCCAATTGATTGTTTTCACGAACATCGTACAGTGCCCTAAAGGTATAGAAGTCATCAGGTGTAGTAATCTTAATATTCTCGTTAGGTCCAATTACGACACGCAAAGAGTATCCATAGTGTCTCATCATAGTACAGGAATCAATAAAGTTATCTTCACCCTCACTTAGAGCTTTTCTATGAGCCGCTAGAATTTCTTCCAACCAAAAACTTTGTGGAGCTTTTGCTAATCTTGAACTTTGTCTATCTGGTACTTCTGCAACCTCATTATTATCATCTACAAGGATGACTGTTTCCTTAGCAACTGTGCAAGTAACAGCTGAATTGTATTTTTTAACTGATTCAATATTATCGCTGATAGTTTCTGGTGTAATTAAGGGACGAACACCATCATGAATCAAAACAACATTATCTTTTGTCCCGTGAACTTCTTCAGCGGCTTTTAAGCCATTATAAATTGATAACTGCCCAGTTGTTGATCCAGGAACAATTTTTTTGATTTTATCAAGTCTATAACGATGTTTCATTTCTTCCATGTACGGAATCCAATCCTCAATACATGAAACGATAATTGAGTCAATATCCGGATGTTGCTGAAATAGTTCAATCGTGTGAACAATAATTGGCTTGCCATGAACCAATAAGAACTGCTTTGGTCGTGAGACGGTCTGCATCCTTGTTCCAACACCGCCAGCAAAAATTACTGCAATATTCATATTATTCCTCTAATTCCCTAGCTACGATTTTTTTGTAAAAAGTTCCTGGAATTCCTTCATCCAGTTCCTTATAAGTCAATTTGTGAATATTAGACTTATCTTTAATTCTCTGAAATTCAGCTTCATTGTAAGACTTATTGAGCACCTTCATCAGTTGATGTGGATATGTATTAGAAATAAAAGGTATAGATTCAAAATCTCGCTTAAGTTCTCCTTCATTTATCAATAATGAAAAAAACAAATGAAAAATGAAATAGTCACCAATTTTCTTATTTTTTTCATAGAAATTCAGCATTGTAAGATACAATGACCTAATCAACCTATTTTGGGGATACTTAGAGAACATTAACCAGTTACTAATTTTAGTAGATGAAAAATCTAGTGGTGACGCTTGATAAACGAAAACCTCACTCTCTAAAATTTCCTCATCAATTTTATCAGTTAAATAAACTGTTGAATCTAACCAGAGCCCACCATACTTTGTCAATAGCGAAACTCTACAGATGTCGGAAAAAGCAGCGTTTGAAATAACACCATTTTTCCACTTTGTGATGATAGTTTCAGGTAAATCAACATAATCAAAAAGATTATTCTCATCCAATTCAACAAATTCTTTTCCGTTTGATGAACAATAGGCAGCTACACGTTCTTTACACTGTTTGACAATTTTTGGAGCATTTTCAAATCCCTGAAACCATAATGAAAAAACAAAGTTACTTTCTTTGTTAATTGGCTCATCATTAGAAATGACAATAAATTTTTTTAAAGTTTTCTTATACTTTTCCTGCCAAATCAGTCTTCTCAAATGATCATTTTGGGTAACTGTTAGAACAGGAGATTTATCATTTATAATTCGTAATAACAGATTTTTCAATCCGTATCTTGTATATAAGTACTTAATCCTTGACATGTAATTCTCACTCTCTGTTACTGAAATTTTGAGAAAATAAGACTAGTAATCTCTTTCGATGCAACTCCACTTTCTGTTGATTCTAAATCTGTATGGTGTTTTTCCATTGCTTTTAGAAAGTTCTCCTCAGAATAAGATTTGATGGCTTCATCCAATTGAACATTATTTGAACAAACAGGAAATCCCCAACTGAATATGTCCTTATCAAATCCACGATTCTCAGTATAATCTTTTAAGTCGGGTGTAAACAAGAAACATGGCTTTCCAGTAAATGAAAAATCCCAAATTGAGGATGAGTAATCTGAAATTAAAATATCAGAAATTAACAAAAGTTCTTGCATATCTGGATAATCAGACACAGATTTAACATTATTCAGTTTTTGATTTCCATAAATATGAGTCCGAAATAGAACCTCACATTCTCTACCAAATCTTTCCTTAACTGAATCCTTTAATCTGATTACATTCAATTCTTCATAGTATCCTGTTGTTTGTTTCCAAGTCGGAGCATATAAAACAACTATTTTATCCTCAGCAATCCCTAATTTTTCCCTAATCTTACTATTCCGGTCATCACTTCTTGGATTAATGAGAATATCATTTCTAGGCATTCCTTTATTAATCGTCTCGCCTCTAAAACCGAACTGCTCTCTAACTACTTCATCTCGAAAATAATTACTACTTGAAACAAAGTAATCCGTTTCTTTCAATTGAATGTTCTGTCTTTTAATGTATGGTGACTGACGACCCTTTTCAGCAGAACCTACTGTTTTATAGCTTCCTCCACCATGCCAGGTTTGAATCACAATCTGTTTCTTATTTTTAGGTACTTCGATAGCCTGTAAAAAATTGGAAACGTATACTCTTGAAGTTAATCTGTAATAGATATGTTTTAGACTTCTATACTTACAAACTTTTACATCTTCAGGTAGAGCTGACTTGAAGTTTTCTGGATTTGTAAATGCCCAAATAACTTCGGCACTTCCATTTGACTGCTCAAGAAGCTCCAAACTAATATATTTTGGATTGCAGTTATAACCTTCTCCTGCAAACGACTCGAAAATAACACGATTCTGCTTCACAGGGATAACAGTAAATGGCTTTAATATAGCTCTTAAAAACGCAATATAGTTATATTTTATCGTCTCCTTGAACATTATTAAATACCTCGCTGTAGATAAAAATATGTATCCCAAATTTTTTTGTAAAAACCAAAACCAAGATTTTTTAAAATGAATAGTGCAGCCTTGTCACGTTTAGGTGTTTTAGCATCTTTCATAACTAAATCATAATTTGAGACTATATAATCGATAATCTCATTTCTTTCATCTTCAAATTCAGTTATATTTAGCATTTGATTTAAAGTACTAAATCTTGCATAAACTGCTCTTCTTAAAGTCGCTTGCTCGATACCTGGATATTTTTCATCTACAAAACTCTTCATCCGATCTGTCATATCTAGTAAGTCAAACTTTTTATGCGAGAATCTTGAAGTGACAATGGAGTTTGGTCTAATCTCATAATAATATTTCGCATTAAAACCGAAGGCAATGTCTTTTGACTTGTCGAATAATTTATAAATAGTCCCGATATCCTCAAATAATTTACCTTTTGGAAATTGAATACTATCAAACAATTCAATAGAATATAGCTTTGCATAGGCACAAGTGTCAACAAGATCATGATAACACATCATCTCAATGGCCTTATTTGCAGCTAGTAATCCTTCAGTTCCATTCCCATTATCAATTAACTTCCCATTGGTTTGAAAATGCGTAAAAATTGAGCAGATTGACATTTTTGTTCGATATTTATCCAGTAAATAGTACAAATATTCCACATAATCTTCAGTAATGGAGTCGTCTGAATCTACAAAGGTGACATATTTAGCAGTTACCTTTGTTAATCCATAATTTCTGGCGTCTGATAAACCACCATTCTCTTTTGTGAATATTTTGATTCGACTATCTTTTTGTTGAAATGCATTACAAATCTCTAATGAAGAGTCAGTACTACCATCATTTACTAAGATAATCTCTAAATTTGAATAGGTTTGATTTATAACACTTTCCAAACACTTTTCAAGATACTTCTCCACATTATAGACTGGTAAAACCATACTAATTAAAGGTTGCGTTGCATTCATATTTAAAAGCTCTTTCCGTACTTCATTCCAAAAAATTTTGCAGCTAAGAATGATTTTCCTTTTTCGAATAAATTAACTTTTTCAAGATACATAAATGGAACTTCTTTTACCGTTAGTTTATTTTGTGCTAACCAAACATTAAACAAAATTTCACTAACACGTCCTGGAAAACGTTGTTCAAATGGAGTCATATCCTTTCTATCCACTTGTTCAAACAACCTATCCAGAATAGGAAATAACCACTCACAGTAAGAGTTTACATACTCTTTTTTCATAATAAACATATTGAACATATATCCACTTCTTTGTTTTGTTACCTTATCAAAACTACCCAGATACTCCGGACTTATCTCTTGTATCATATTTCGAGTGATATCAAGATGTTCTCCATCAAGGGTATGCGCATAGTGTGAATATAGGGTCTCAATATAATATTTTCTTTTTTTGGGTACTATAACATCTGCTTCATGAATCAGTTTCTTAATCTGTTCTCGCCTAAGAACTACTTCATCAATATTGATGCCATCTTTGAAGAATCTACTTTTAGATGTGAAATATCTCCTGTAGTGTGCAAGTCCTAGATAATCACAGTCTAAGTTTTTCCAAGCCCAGTATAGACCAGTTAGTTCGCTATAATATGCATTCAAATTAGAAATATTGTCGCCTTCATTGTCACCAATATATCCAATACTTTCCTTACCTTCTCTACCAACATGAACTGGAAGGTATAGCTCACTATCTGATGGCATCACCGCTTTCTTGTGTGTAGCAACAATCAGTTTAATATTTGTCACTAGTATGACCTCTCTATACTATTACTTCAATTCATTACGAACACATTGCAAAGCTGCAGCAATAACCTGATGCATGTCATAATAACGATAATGACCTAGTCGACCACCAAAAATGACATTTTCTTGTTTGGAAGCGAGTTCTTTGTAGGCCTTATACAATCGGTTATTCCGATCATTATTTACTGGATAATAAGGCTCATCTCCTTTTTTCCAGGTTTTAGAGTATTCTCTAGTAATAACCGTTTTAGGTTGGGTACCAAATTCAAAATGTTTATGTTCGATGATACGAGTAAATGGTGTTTCTTTATCAGTGTAGTTGACAACTGCATTTCCTTGGTAGTTTTCCATATCAAGTACTTCAGTTTCAAATCGTAAACTGCGGTACTCCAACTCACCTAGCTCGTAATCAAAGAATTCATCAATCATACCCGTAAACACGACCTTCGGATAACTTTTTAGATATTCTTCTTTATTGTTGAAGAAATCAATTCCTGTCTCGACCTCAATATTCTCATGATCCAGCATTTTTTCAACGATTTGAGTATAGCCACCAATAGGAATTCCCTGATAGGTATCATTGAAGTAGTTATTATCATAGGTTAACCGCACTGGTAAACGACGAATAATGAAAGCTGGCAATTCAGTTGCTGGCTTTTCCCATTGTTTTTCAGTATAGGATTTGATTAATTTTTCATAGATATCAGTACCAACTAATGAAATAGCTTGTTCCTCAAGATTTTCAGGAGTCTTACCATTTAAGATAGCTCTTTGTTCATTAATCTTAGCCAGTGCTTCTTCTGGGGTTACAACTCCCCAAAGCTTATTAAATGTATTCATATTAAAAGGTAAATTATAAATTTCACCTTTATAGTTCGCCACTGGTGAATTTGTATAGCGGTTAAATTCAGCAAATTGATTGACATAGTCCCAAATTTCCTTATCAGAAGTATGGAAAATATGAGCCCCATATTCATGTACCTGAATATTCTCAACCTCATTGGTATAAATATTTCCAGCAATGTGATCTCGTTTTTCAATCACTTTAACCTTCTTACCTGCTTTAGCAGCTTCATATGCGAACACTGCTCCAAACAGACCAGAACCAACTACTAAATAATCGAATGAACTCATTTAAATGTTACCTACTTTCTTTAGACTAGAGTGAATCATATCAAATATGAAATTCTCTTTTAAAACAATTAACATTACTAAATAAACAGAAAAATATACTACAGAGGAAACTAAAAGTGTTAAAAAGTTTGATAAATCGAACATTCCTAGACAAATCGATGTGAATGCTGTAGAAATTATTAAGGCAAACAGTATCTTTAAAGACTGTATTTCTTTAAAGAGTGGAATGATAAAATCTTTCAAAAATAAAATTTGCACCAACACAACAGAAAATTCTGCAATCATACTTGCAAACGCTGCTCCAGCTGCTCCAAAAAATGGTATTCCAACTAAATTTATAAGAATATCTACCAATGCACCTATCATAGTTGAATAAACCACTAATTTCTCCCTGTGAGTAGGTACCAAAATTTGAATCCCCATCAGATTTGATAATCCGATGAATAAGACTGTTGGCATAATTAATTGCATTGGAAGCGTTGCAGGTAAGAATTCCGGTCCAGATAAAAACAAAATAGCTTGATGACTCATCAATATAAAATACACCACTAGTGGAAACGAGAGTACAATTACAAAGTTCAAAGCCTTCTTTGTCAAACGCTTAAATTCCTCCTCTCTGTTCTGTTCAACATAATAGGAGAGGCGCGGTAACAAAACTGCGCCCAATGAAGTCACCACACTTACAAGTATTTGCTTAACTTTTACAGCAGCTGAGTAATAACCAACTTCTTCGCTACCTTTTATGAAACCTAGCATTGTTGTATCAACATTTAGATAGATAGTTGTCGATACTGTCAGCAAAAAAAACGTCAGTGTAGGTCGTAAATGCCTTATTATATTCAATTCACCTAAAGGTACCCAATCAACAATTTTTCTTAAATTAATAAAATTAAGGGCATTTGAACCTACGGCCGCAAACACTGTCAATGCCCCGTAGACAACATAATCCTGCTCTGATCTAACCAACAAAAACATGAACAGAACTGATAGAAACTTAAAAATGATTGATCTGACTGTAATGTAGGAGTATCTCTCCAAGGCTTTATACAACCAATCAACTCCCAATACATTAAAGATTAGAGTTGACGATAGAATCAAATAAAGTAATTTTTCTTGACGTAGTTGTGGAACAGCCATGATTGTTATTAAATACAACAGTATTGATAGACTCATCACAATCGCATTTAAAGACATAATTTCTTGAACTGTTTTACTTAATTCTTTTTGATCATCTCTGACTTTTGCACATGCTCTGATACCATATGTTGGAATCCCAAGCATACCAACCATTGAAAAATAGGTTACAATCGATGTTGCAAAATTTATCGTACCTACACCCGCAGCTCCTAAAACTCTCGAGATGTATGGAAATGTTATAAGTGGAAACAAGAAATTTGAGATAGTAAGGATAAAGTTCATTATGAAGTTTATCCTTACCGAACCCTCTTTTTTCATGAATTCAATACCTCAATTAATACTCTATGCATAAAAATTCGAAGTTAAAGATATTAGTCAACTATTTCGCTCCATCTCCAAAAGCCACTACCTTAATGGTTTTAAGCAGAATCTTAATATCATCCATAATGGTCCAGTCTTGGATGTACTCCACATCTAGTGCGACCACGTCTTCAAACTTTGTAATTTCACTACGTCCGCTGACTTGCCAGAGGCCTGTAATTCCAGGTTTAAAGCTCAAACGGCGTTTTTGAGCAGGTGTGTAATCCAAGAACTCCTGTTTGGTTGGTGGGCGTGTGCCGACTAGACTCATGTCACCTCGCAAGACATTATAAAACTGTGGTAGCTCGTCCAAGCTGGTCTTGCGGATGAATTTCCCGATGGGGGTGATGCGGGGATCATTGTCCATTTTGAACATGCCACCCTCCATAATGTTTTCGGCCATGAGTTCTTTTTTTCTTTCTTCCGCATCCATATACATGGAACGGTATTTATAAAATTTAAAGATCCGGCCATTGCGACCGACGCGGTCTTGGGCGAAAATGGCTGGACCTCCATCTCGACGGATGAGGGGATAAAGAATCACACCCACAAAGCCACAAATAAGAAGACCTACTAGGGCGCCTGCTATATCTATAAGCCGTTTAAAAATCAAATGACTAGTCTTGTGGTAGGTCGGCGCATAGGTCGTAACAGGGATGCCAGCGATACTAGCTTCTCGCTTAAGTCCATCTGGATAAGTGTAGCCTGGTATAGCGACATGGACCGTCATCCCCATGGATTCAAAGCTCTCAATCCATGAGGTGACGTCCGCTTCTTCTTCTGGAAGATAAATAAGCACTTCATCAATAGTAGCTCTCAGAGCGAATTCTATCAAGTTGGTGGGACTGAGTTGCCCCTGATCTAAATCTCCCTTAGGTTGGTCGAGGAAATAACAACCATTCAGTGTGTAGTTAGCCTTGTCCAAAGCCTGTTTCAGCATCTCAAAACGGTCAGATTGGCTGATTAATAAGATGGATTTTGGTCCGATTGTTTCAGAGGTGGCAAGGACAGCGGACAACCAGTCAGGATCCTGATCTAACTTGTCTGCACTCATAGTAACTCCTATCATAATTTTCTGTAACTTATACTTAACGAATCTCAATATCGGTATACTCGAACCTTTCAACTAAGGAACTCAGAAAGTCGATGACGGTTGAATGAACGGTCACCGAAAATGCTTATAGTCGCAAGAATTTGAAAGGAAATGAGTATGAAAACGTGTCTATAACCATCCAATTATACCATAAATTAAGTGATTATTTCTACCCCATGTGGAACTAAAGAAAAAAGGCCCTGTAAATGAGCCTTTTGAAACTATGATTTTAACGGTTTACATACCGGCTAACGGGGTAATCTGCTGGGTCTAAATCACCTGTTTTTCCAAGAATTCCGAGGGCCGATTCTCGGCCCAAAAGTGGGCCAATGGTGAGACCGGTTGAGCCGAGTCCACTGACAGTCCAGACATGATCTTGGTCTGGTAAGGGACCAAAGAAGGGGGAATAGTCACTGGTGTAGGCACGGATGCCGACGCGGACTCCGGTCGCTTCTAGGCCTGTCACACGCGGGTAATAGGCCTGCATTTGGTCGACCAATTCCTGAAGCACTTGCGGGTCGACCTCCAGGTCAAAGCCCATGTCATTTTCATGGCTGGCTCCTAGGCTAACTTTTCCATCCCGGAAAGGAATCAGGTCAGCCTCACCTTCTGGCATGACCACGGGATAGGTGTCTGTCACTTCGTCTAGTTGGTAGTCCAGGATTTGACCCTTTTGTGGGCGGACATCCACCTGATAGCCCAGAGGTTCCAATACTTGTCCCAACCAGGCTCCTGTGGTTAAGAGTATCTTGTCGTAAGCCTGTCCATCGACCAAAATTTGTTCTTCCTGCCAAGTCAGACTTACCTGCTTACGGATGGGTTCTAGTCCTGCGGCCTGCAGCAAATCTTCCACAAGGACACCACCATCCACACGCGCTCCACCGCTAGCCCAGAAAGCTCGGTCAAAACCAGTGAGTCCAGGGAATCGCTGCTGCACTTGGTCGCGTGTCCAGAACTCTAACTCTCCCATAAGGGGTGACTCGGGCTTTTTAGCCAGAGCACGCTCCATGACTTCATCCAGATACTCTTCTTTTTTCTTCAAAACAAGAACACCGGTCTGCTCATAGGCTTGGCTAGGCTGGCCGGCCTGCTCCAAGTCCTGCATCAAGCGGGGGTAAAAATCCGCTCCAAGGCGGGCCAGGCGGTACCAGGCCTTGTTGCGGCGGCGGGAAAACCAAGGGCTGATAATCCCAGCTGCCGCCTTGCTGGCTTGGCCAACTCCATGGTCATAGACAGTTACTTCGACTCCTTCTTCTTGACTGAGATAAAAGGCTGCGGTGGCACCGACTATCCCAGCACCAATGATGGCTACACGTGTCATACTTTCTCCTCCGAAAAAGGTTTGGCCTTGCGGCCAAACCTCAATTTATTCTTCTTTCTCAGCTTCAGCCTCTTTTTCCTCATAGTAACCTGCTGGCACTGCAGATACTTTGGGAAGGGTCTTGAGGGGTTTTTCTTCCTCAACGACATCGTCTTCCTCATCCATGTCAATGATGATTTCCTCTTCTGGGGTCACAGCTTTTTTGACCTTGGCCACAACTTCTTCCTTGGTCCCGAATTTTTCGGTCAAGGTTTCCACTTGTTTTTCAGAGAAGGCTTTGACATCATCCATAACAGATTGGACGGTGATATCACCGGATTGCACACCTGACTTGAATTCGTCGTAGCGTTGGGCTACGTTTTGTCCCAAATCCGCTGCTGCTTGGCTGACTTTTTCTTTGGTAGCTTCTGGATCAGCCTGATAATCAGCATACCAATCTTTGGCTTGTTGTGCGACTTTTTGTCCTTTTTTACTTTGGACAAAAAGGGCTGCGGCAGCGCCTGTAGCGGCTCCTAATAAAAGTGATGACAATTTACCCATTGTTATTTACCTGCTTTCTTTTTTGATCCGAGTCCCGAAAGGGCCGTGCGCAAGAGGGTCCGGCTGATAGCAGAACTGACTCCTCCACCTGTAGCAACAGCTTTGTCACCCAGATTGCGGGCAGAGTTGTTCAGGTCTGAGACCGTCTCAGACAGGTCAGCAACTGCCACAAAGAGGGGATTGATGGTCTCCATCTTACCAGAGACGTCATCGGTTAGCACATTGACCTTGGCCATGAGTTCATTAACCTGATACAGGCTAACATTAACATCCGTTGTGAGCAACTTAATCGTTCGATTGGTCTCATCGACCGTTTTTCCCAATTTATGAATAAAAATAGTCAAATAGACGAAAAAAACGGCGAGGGCCAAGCCTACGAGACTAAAAGCAATTTCTACCATATAAACTCCTTCACTTTTCTGCTTGATACCAAGCGAGGTTTCTGTTTTTGCGGCGGTAAATCCAGAGGCTGAGGCCAAGGATTACCAAGATGAGAGATAGGATTTGCGACACGCGCAAGGGTCCTAAGAGCAAGCTATCCGTCCGTAAGCCTTCTATGAAGAAACGACCTGTTCCGTACCAAATGAGATAAAAGAGGGCTAATTCACCTTCTTTAAATAATCGAGGGCGGTGGCGCAGACTAATGAGGATAAGGAAGCCCAAAGCCGTCCAAATAGATTCCATCAGGAAGGTGGGCTGGCGATAGGCGCCTTCGATAAACATCTGGTTCTGAATAAATTGAGGGAGGTAGTCCAGATTCTCAACCACAGCTCCATAGGCTTCTTGGTTGGCAAAATTGCCCCAACGGCCCAGGGACTGCGCAATCAGAACTCCTGGCGCTACGATATCTAAAAAAGTCCAAGGGGATAAAAGGTTGCGGCGGGCATACCAAATCAGGAAGAGCCCCCCGGCAATCAGGCCACCATAAATGGCAATCCCTCCATTCCAGATGGCTAACATTTCCTCTGGATGTTCTTGGTAATAAGACCATTGGAAGAGAACATAATAGATCCGAGCTCCGATAATTCCAATTGGGAAACCCCAGAGGACAAAGTCTAGAATCAGGTCTGGATCCCAACCTTTGTACTTGGCCTCCCGCATGGACAAAAGAACCGCTAGGGCTAAGCCACTAATGATAAAGATGGCATACCAGCGAATGCTAAAGGGGCCCAGCTCAATGGCTATGGGATTCATTGGCTTCTTCCTCCTCGTTTTTCGCAATCAATTGGGTCAAACGATTCTCAAAGGTCTCGGTCGCATCATAGCCCATTTCTTTAGCCCGGTAGTTCATGGCCGCTGCCTCGATGACCACCGAGATATTGCGACCGGTTTTAACGGGAATTCGAATCCGGGGGATGCGAACGCCTCCTACCTCAAATTCTTCTGGATTATTTCCCAGGCGATCAAATTGCTTATTGATGTCAAAGTTTTCCAAGTAGACAGACAATTGGACCTGGGAAGAATCTTTGACCGCGCTAGCCCCGTAAAGACTCATGATATCGATAATCCCCACTCCCCGGATTTCCAAGAGGTGACGGAGGATCTCAGCTGGCTCTCCCCAGAGGGTCATTTCATCCCGCGGATAAATATCTACCCGATCATCCGCAACCAGACGATGGCCCCGTTTGACCAACTCTAAGGCTGTCTCACTTTTACCGATACCAGAATCTCCTTGTATCAGCACACCCATGCCATAGATATCCATGAGGACTCCGTGGACACTGGTCCGTTCAGCTAGTCGGGAATCCAAGTAACTGGACAACTCACCGGATAGGCGACTGGTCGCCGTGGTCGAGCGCAGAACAGGCACCTGGTTTTCTTCAGCCACAATCAAGAGCTCATCCGGAATTCGTAAACCACGTGCTACAATCACTACTGGTGTCTCATCCCGCAGCATATTCTTCAAAACTTGGTAACGGTTGTGAGCTGTCATGTGACCCAGATAGGACCACTCCTTCATCCCAATCAATTGAATGCGTTCTGGGGAATAATAATCAAAATAACCCGTAATTTCCAGTCCAGGCCTTGAAATATCCCCTGTCAAAATCGGTTTTTCCAGCAGTTTTTCCGGACCATAAATATGTTCCAGGCGAACCTTTTCCATCACTTCTCTTACTTTGACAGCCATGGCAACCTCCTCTTTTCTTTCCCTTATTATAGCATCTCAGAAGCCCTCTGACAATTTTTCCTTTTCCTAAAAAGAAAGACTGGGCAGCGCCCAGTCTCGACCTTCTGACCTACCATGTCCAGTCGTCTTCCTCAATCGGTTCCGCAGTCTTGCGGCGACGACCATCCCTGTAGGTCACTTCTTCATCATATTCAATCAAATCTTCTTTATAAGGCAGGATCGCAGAGAGAAGGATATAAAGAAATAGGGCCCATCCATCTGTCAGTAACAGGAAGAGCACGTATAGAACGCGAGCTAGAGTCGGATCAATCTTGAATTTATCCGCCAATCCGGCCAATACACCACTAACAATCTTTCCTTTCCGCATTTTATAATACTTGGTCATGATGATCTCCTCACTTTCTATTGCCATTATAGCAAGTTCCCAGTTCGACTTCATCAGCCTTGAGGCGGATTTATCTCCTCCATCAAGCGGCCCCCACAAGCGCCACAGCGATAGCGGTCCAGCTGGATGCGCCGTTGACGCTGGAAATGCTGGCCGCAAACGGAGCAGACATAGGTGTGTCGCTTGCTATTTTTTGGTGGCGGTGCATAGCGTAAGCCATCCACCTCTTTCAACAGGCGCTTAAAATCCGCATCCCCATGTTTATACCCCTTTTTTTCAAAATAAAGATGGTAATGGGTCAGCTCATGCCGAACTACCTGACGAAAAACGGCCTCACCATACTCCTCAAGGATTCTCGGGGCAAAGTCCAGATGACCGTCTTTCGGGAAAAAGCGGCCGCCCGAAGTGCGAAGCCGCCGATTCCACACGGCCTCGTGTCTGAATGGTTTCCCAAAATCTTCTAGGGAAACTTTTTGAACATAGCTAGTTAGATCCATTTTCTTCCACCATGGTCAAGCTAATCCGGTTCTGAGGGACCTGTACGTCCAAGACCCAAACCGTCACCAAGTCTCCGACAGTAACGACTTGACTTGGATGTTTGACAAAGTTTTTACTCAACTGGGTGATGTGAACTAAGCCATCCTCATGAACACCAATATCTACAAAGGCTCCGAAGTCCACGACATTGCGAACAACACCTTCGAGTTTTTGCCCTGGTTTCAAATCCTTAATATCCAAGACATCTGACCGCAATTGTGGACCCGCAAAGGAATCCCGTAAATCACGTCCAGGCTTCAACAAATCTTGAATGATATCCTCCAAGGTTAGAGGTCCAACACCCAGTTCATCTGCCATTTCTGAAATAGAAAGACTGGACAGTTTGCTCTTAGCCGTATCGTCTAGATCTACAATGGCAAGTTTCTCAAAGAGTTTGTTCACCACCGTATAATTTTCCGGGTGAACTCCCGTCCGGTCTAAGACATTAGCCGCATCCGGAATCCGCAAGAAACCAGCTGCCTGCTCATAGGCCTTAGCCCCAAGTCTAGGAACCTTCTTCAAGTCCTTGCGACTGGTAAAGGCCCCTTCTTCTTGGCGATAGCGAACAATGTTTTCCGTTAAGGTTTTGTTGAGCCCGGAGACATGACTTAAAAGTGCCGGACTAGCAGTATTAACGTTGACTCCCACTTGGTTCACCACGGTTTCGACCACAAAGTCTAGCTTCTCTCGTAATTTTTTCTGGCTCACATCATGCTGGTATTGGCCCACACCAATGGATTGAGGATCAATTTTCACCAACTCTGCTAGTGGATCCTGTAGACGACGGGCAATGGAAATAGCCGACCGCTTCTCGACCGGTAAATCTGGAAATTCTTGACGGGCCAATTCACTGGCGGAGTATACCGATGCTCCACTTTCGTTGACGATGACATAGGCCACTTCTGGGAAGTCCTTTAAGACTTCTGCTACAAAGGCTTCACTTTCGCGACTGGCTGTTCCATTTCCGATGGCAATAATCTCGATTTTCCACTCCGTGATGAGTTGGCTCAGACGCTTCTTGGCAGCCTCAATTTCAGAGGCTTTAGCGGGTTTAACCGGATAGATAACTTCTGTGGTCTGGAGGTCTCCTAGCTGATCAACGACCGCTAACTTAGCCCCTGTTCGAAAGGCGGGATCGAAACCTAGGACCATCTTCCCTTTCAGCGGAGCTGTCAATAATAAGTGGCGGAGATTGTCTGAAAAGAGTTCGATGGCTCCCTCTTCTGCCACTTCCAACATTTCAGACTTAAGGCGGCGCTCCATGGCAGGAAGCAGACGTTTTTTCAGACTTTCATCGACCACTTGAGCCAACAAATCCGTTTTTTTGACAAAGCGAGCCAAGAAAAAGCGTTGCATCTTGTCTAGCTGGTGATCAAACTTGATGCGAAGGACTCCAAGTTTTTCACCTCGATTCAGGGCCAAAAGTCTGTGAGGTGGGAGACTAGCAAGACTTTCTGAAAAGTCATAGTAGTTTTCAAAGACTTGCTTGGGATCTTTTTCCTCATCTTTCAACTGACTGGTCAGAGTCGAGTTGTCACGGACTTCTTGGTAGAGCCAGGAACGGAGACCATGATTTTCAGAAATAGCTTCAATGGCAATTTCCTTAGCCCCTTCGATGGCCGCCGTCGCTGTTGGATAGGCCTCAGATGTCAAAGGTTCTGCCGCATCTTCCAGATTGTCTGCACCTTGAAAAATCAGACGTGTGAGCGGAGATAAACCAGCTTCGCGAGCTAGACTGGCCTTGGTTTGTTTTTTCTCCTTATAGGGAAGGTAAAGCTCTTCCAATTCCGTCATTTTTTCAGCTGCTTCAATTGCGGACTGAAGTTCTGGAGTTAATTTTCCTTGTTCTTCAATTTTGCCCAAGATGGTTGCTTTTCGTTCGTCCAAGGCTGTCAGACTAGCCATTCGATCCGCAATGGTCTTGATTTCCACCTCATCCAACCCTTTTGTTTTATCCTTCCGATAACGAGCCATAAAGGGAATGGTTGCTCCTTCAGCAAGGAGGTCCAAAACAGTTTGGACCTGGGTTTGGGTAATCGTTAATTCTTCTGCAATTCTTGTGATATTTTTATCCATAACCTTAAGTATAGCATAGGCTGGAGATTTTGGGCATGAAAAAACGACCCAAGTTCGGGTCGCTAACTTTAAAAAAATCTCTGTAGCTTTTCCTGATTTTCCACAAAAAAGCTCTCTAGCCATTCCAATCCATACGCATAACTGAATCCTTCAAGTAGCACAGAAAAATCCATATTCTCAAATCCTAACTCTTTCAATGCTCGGAAGGTTTCAAAAGGAGAAGTCATTTTCTCCATTTTAATAATTTTACCAATATCAAGCACATCTTGTTCACGAGAGCTCATAATCTTCATCCCCATCACATAGGTTAGGGGAACAATATATACAGTTAAAGATTGAAAAGAGTATAATCATTCACAGATCTCAAGATCCGGGGCCGGGTTTAAATTGGCCACCTCATTATTTAACCACAGTTCCTCACGCGTATTAATATGAAAAAGTTTCCCAATTTTTGCAATAATCCTATTTATTTCGTGTGATTCCTCATAGAATGCATCCACATCTTGCGTTGCTCGAAGACCATGGTATTCAAGTACAAAACCTCCAACACAGATAATTGATAAATCGAGATTAGCTTGGGTTAATTCTTGATCTAGAGCTTGGAAAACTACTTTCATTTTATCCATGCTTATACTTCTCCATTAAATGTCGCACATTGTTTAAGGGACTTTTTTTATTCAAAGCAACGATATAATCATGAGTTGGAGAACCTATTGAAACTGCCTGTTGTAAACTAACCTTTTGAAAATTCGTTAAGCTTTCAGATTCAATTAATCTCTGAACATCTTCTGCAGTTAAATAAGTGGAAGCCTCAAAAATGACTTTTCTAAGATATCGAAACCAATGAGCAGTATTAAAACGAGAGTTTTCTGCAGCCTTCACCATATATTCATACCAATCCATACACAACTCCTTTCCCTCATATTTAAGAATTGCCAATTCTATTGCTTTTCCCACTTTCATACTATCAAAAAAAGGATTCTTTCCAATATAAACTGACTCCTTTTGATGATTTAGCCGACTCTTAGTCCTGTTTCATCTACCTCAATATGGTATAATTTTAAAAAACACAGAAAGAGGTTCCCTATGCCTGCCAAAGCTATCATTACTATTTTTGGTGCCAGCGGAGATCTGGCCAAGCGTAAGCTGTATCCAGCCCTATTTCGTCTCTTCAAAGCTGGAAAACTAGCAGACAATTTCGCCGTTATTGGAGCGTCTCGCCGTCCTTGGTCCAAAGAAGAATATGAAGCAGTTGTTTTGGAATCCATTCAAGATTTAGTGACAGAACAAGCTCAAGCTCAAGAATTTGCTTCTCGTTTTTACTACCAAAGTCACGATGTGACCAATGTAGCAGATTATCAGAATATCCGAGCTCTCCAAAGCCAGCTCAATGATCGTTACCGGGCAGAAAATAACAAACTCTTCTTCCTCTCCATGTCTCCACGGTTCTTTGGAACCATCGCCAAACACCTTAAATCCGAGAGCATCATCGATGGACTTGGTTTTGAACACCTCATTATCGAGAAACCTTTTGGAACCGATTTAGAATCTGCTTGTGTGCTCAACGAGGAACTGATGGATTCCTTCCGTGAAGATCAGATCTTCCGGATTGACCATTATCTAGGCAAGGAGATGGTCGAAAACATTTATGCTATGCGGTTCGCCAACCCCATTATCGATCGCATCTGGGATCGCCACTCCATTCACAACATCCAGATTACACTAGCCGAGCAGCTAGGTGTAGAAGAGCGCGGAGATTATTATGACCAATCCGGCGCCCTTCGGGATATGGTTCAAAACCATGCCCTACAGATTTTGTCCCTTTTAACTATGGATAAACCCCATTCCTTCAGCAAGCATGATATCCGGGCAGAAAAGGTCAAGGTCTTCCAATCCTTGAAGAAGCCTGGTGTAAAAGAGCTAGCCAGCCACTTTGTACGGGGACAATACACCGCTAACCAGGATTTAGCAGGCTATCGCGAAGAGCCTAAAGTAAATCCAGAATCCATGACCGAGACTTACTTCGCCGGTGTCTTCTTTATCGACAGCGACCGTTTCCGCAATGTCCCTATGTTTATCCGCACCGGTAAACGCTTGGCTGAAAAGGCTACACGAGTGGATATTGTCTTTAAACAAGAACAGACCATTTTCAATGAGAGTTTAGAACCAAACATTTTAACCCTCTACATCCAACCTGAAGAGGGCATCTCCTTGCGCTTCAACCAAAAAGAACCTGGCTATGATTTCAAGATTGTTCCTCAAGCCATCACTTCTTTCGACCGAGCTGAAGGACCTGAAGGCTATGAGAAACTGATTTTCGAAGCCCTTCAAAGCAATTCATCCAACTTCAGCCACTGGCATGAAGTGAAGGCCAGCTGGAAGTTGATCGACAAAATCGAACAAAGCTGGCGCGAGGACCAAAGTCCCCTCCACTTCTACCCAGCCGGTTCCCATGGACCCGAAGCTGCAGACAAGCTTCTTGCCCAATTTGATGCCAAATGGATTTGGTAATCGTAAAAAGGATTCGCGCTGCGAATCCTTTTTATAATTCCCAATTTAAACAGATATCCATTCACAATCAAGAGTTTTGTGATATACTCAAAGTAAGTAAAATATACTTATCAAAAGATGTAAAGGAGTTAAACCAATGGAAAAAAACAAGGATAAGTTCTGTTGATTTATATAGCAACGAATTAGCTCAGGCTTTGTTGGAAGTTTCTAATTATAAACTTGAGGCGATTGTTGCTCATCAAATTGCAAGACAATCTGCAAATCAGGTGGATTTTGATGATCCAAATTTGATGCACGTTGGGGTTAACTCCATTGCAAACATCATCATGCATAATATTAAACCTGAGTATCTTCAAATCATTTAGTAAGATTTGATTACCTAAACAAGTCTATTGAAGCGATTAGAGAAATCTAGTCGCTTTTTTGAAAGATTTTAGAACTTTAATTTTAAGGGGAATTATTATATATATAATCGTAAAAAGGATTCGCGCTGCGAATCCTTTTTTAAATCGTATCCTCTTTGGTTTTATACAAAATAATGCCGACCCAAACGGAGATTAAGGAAGGGAGGACTAGTAAAGTCAAAACACTGGGGTGCGTTAGATCCCACTTGCCAAATTCACTAGCGGATAATTCCGCCAGTTTTAAAAAGCTGTTCAAATTGTTAAAAAGGTCCTGATAAACCGTCACATAAATCAAGAGCCACTGGATAATGTATTCACAAAGGGTTTGTATCTGGTTCGAGATGGAAAAGGTGGGGAAAAACCAACGATTGATCCAGTAGAGAATAAAACCATTGAGAACCGCCAGTAACAAGACCACCACAAACAATGAACTTCCTGAATCTAACAAAACAAGGGATACGTCTGAAATGGTAATGAGAAAAGCAAACAGCGTAAATAAGATCATTCCAATGAAGGCTTCACCTGCCACCAGTAACAATGCCTTGAAAAGATTAAAACGCTTGCCTTTCTCCAAGTTCGCCAGGTAACCTGAAAAAGCAAATAAGAGTAAGAGGCCTAGGAGTGCCATCTAAAGTCTCCAATCTATCACATCTAGCAAAAAGAGAAGGCTGGCACACTAAGTTCCAGCCTCATATTAGAGAAACAGAATTCCATTAGAATTGTCTAATCTATATCTGATACAAAAACGCCATCCAAGAGGGAACGCATAAATTGTTCAGACTTGAAGTCACCAATATCGTCCAATTTTTCCCCAAAACCAATTAGTTTAACGGGAATATCCAATTCTTGACGGATCGCTAGCACAACGCCACCGCGGGCGGTACCATCGATTTTGGTGAGGACAATCCCTGTCACCGGGGTAATTTTCGAAAATTCTTTAGCTTGGACTAGGGCATTTTGTCCCGTTGAAGCATCCAAGGCTAGGAGGGTTTCATGAGGTGCATCTGGAACCACGCGCTGGATAATCCGACCAATTTTTTCCAACTCAGCCATCAGATTGTCTTTGTTTTGTAAGCGACCAGCTGTGTCAATCAGAAGCACATCAACACCTTCAGCTTGAGCTCGCTCCAAGCCATCATAAACGACGCTGGCGGGATCACTTTTTTCAGGTCCAGTTACAACCGGAACATCGACGCGGTTACCCCATTCAACCAACTGAGCCACAGCTCCGGCGCGGAAGGTATCCGCTGCCACCAACATGACCTTACGACCTTCTTCTTTATAGCGATAGGCCAATTTTCCAATGGAGGTGGTTTTCCCGACTCCATTGACACCTACAAAGAGCATGACAGTGAGACCTTCTTGGAAGTTGATTTCTTCTTCGTAATGGCCATCTTTATCATAGATGTCTACTAATTTTTCAATGATGACCCGGCGAAGATCTTCCGGTTTTTTGGCATTTTCCAGACGTGCTTCTTGACGAAGCTCTTCCGTTAATTGCGTTGCGACCTGGACACCGACATCACTGGTAATCAAGAGCTCCTCTAATTCCTCAAAGAACTCCTCATCCACCGTTCGGAAATTGGCAAAGAAAGCATTGAGGCTTTCCAAGAAACCTGAGCGGGTTTTCTGCAAGCTTCGATTGTACTTTTCAGTCTCGGTTTCCCGACGTTTGCGGACTTCTTCCAAGGCCTCCTGAAATTGTTCTTCCTCAACCTTGCGGCTAGCCGCATCCAGTTGAGCGCGCATTTGTACGTAGTAATCTGGTAAGGTGTCGGCTGTTACCTTTTCAACTTCTGAAGTCATTTCTTCAGAGTCTGACTCAGAAACTACTTCGACCTGACTCTCCATTAAGTCTTCAGATTCAGTTTTTTCTTCAGTGGGCAACTCAGATTCAGATGCCATTTCCACTTCGTCTGCCTCGACCGCCTCACTTGCCACTGTCTCTTCAACTTCTTCCTCAGCTGGTTCCTTTTTCTCAACTCCAAATAGGCGATCAAATAGCCCCATGTTCTTTCTCCTTCAATACATATTCTTCAACGGCACGAGCGACCCCGTCCTGGTCATTGGTCCAATCCAAGACCTTCCAAGCCACTTCTTTCAAGGCTGGCACTGCATTGCCCATGGCAACCCCATAACCTGCCCATTCAATCATGCTTAGGTCATTGGCCTCGTCCCCAAAGGCCATGACCTGATCTCTGCTTAAGCCTAGGAGAGCCGTCAATTTCTCCAACCCTCTTGCCTTATCCGCCTCTTTTGGCAACCACTCTAGCAATTGATCTCTGGACTTAAAGATTCCATATTTTTCAAAAAATGGGGCTGGGATTTGTTCTAAGGCCCCATCTAAAGCAGCTGCGTCATGAGCTGAGATACACTTATTATAAAAAGCTTGCTCATTTAAATCGGCAAAGGAAATCAAGGTGAAATCTAAGCTTGGGTTGAAAGACTGGTAACGTGAGGCAATCGGACCTTCAATATTAAAGACTGTCCCTTCCTGGATAACATCCAAGGGTAAGCCCAAGTCACGGCTAAGCTGGTATAGTTCCTGAACTTGGTCGTAGCTAAACCGAGCCTCTGCTAAAATCTCCCCTGTATTGCGTTGGATCAAACCACCATTAAAGGTAATCGCATACTCTTCTTCCTGAGCATCCAGCTCCAACTCCTTTAACAGAAAATCCATGGCTTTAAGCGGACGTCCTGTCGTCAAAACAACCTTAACACCTTGCTCCCGTGCAGCGGCTAGGGCAATCTTGGTTCGCGGGCTGATCTTTTTGTCGCTCGTTAATAAGGTTCCATCCAAATCAAGGGCAATTAAACGAATATCCATTAAACCAACTCCTCCATATATGTAAGAACAGAGCCCTCGCTCGCAGGGCCAATCACTCGGTCTGCCAAAGCCTTAATTTCATCTTTCGCATTTTCCGGACTAATGGCCAAACCAGCCAATTCCAACATCTGACGGTCATTAAACTGATCTCCGAAAGCCACTAAATCATCCGGATGCCAATCCTTCATAATCAACAAGCGCCCAAGAGCCCCCCCCTTATCAATCCCTGTAGGAACAATATCTAAGGTTTGGAAGCCCGTTGTCATCACCGAATAATCTGGCAAAGCCTGCGCAATCCAAGCCAAACCTTCGACCATTTCTGCCGGTTTCAAATTCAGCGTAACCTTGAAAATCGGTTCCCGCATCTCCTTTAAATCTCCAATCAACTGAACATTGGGATGGTAACGACGTGAAAAGGCTAAGTATTCCGAATCAACCGTATTTAAGGCATAAACCTCATTCTCCGCAGAAAAAATCAGCTGATTTTTATCGACATAAGGACTGGATTCCAAAATCGCAAATAATTCTTCCACCGCCAGCTCATCCATCGTGCGAGACCAAATGACTTGCCCCCGCTCTTCAATAATCGACCCATTTTCACCAATCAAATAAATCCGATCCCGAAAGGGTGCAAACAGTTCCCGCATGGAAGCAATTCCCCGACCAGACGCTGCCGCAAACACAATCCCTTTCTCCTCTAAACGATCCAATAACTTCGAAAAACGTTCCTGGTCAAATTGATGATTGCCATCCAAAAACGTACCGTCTAAGTCTGTCGCAATGATTTTCATAACCCACTCCCTTGTCTTCTTGAAATTTTCATTGAGTTCATACGTTCCTATTATACCAAACAATCCTAGAGGCTGGGGAACAGGAAATAGAAAACGGAATCTGCCCAACATAAAACAGATTCCTTGATAGTCAAAAGATGAGAATAACAGCAGGGAGACCCTACTAGTAATTAGATAGACAATCAGCTCTCTACATACACGGATAAGGTTTGAGACAATACTTGATTTGAGTAGAAAGTCGTTACCGCAACGAACACAAAATAGCCGCTAACAATAGGATTTCAACCGATTGGACACCCATTTCGACCACATAGACAAACCCTCTAAACTTATATTACGAGGAGGAAATGTTATGAAGGTAAAAAAAACCATTGATCCATCATTTTTCGAAGATTTAGTGAATTTCAAGATTCGCTCTCTTACTCCTCAACTCTCTGAACTCATTGCCTACGCCAATCACATTGAACAATCAAAAGATCAATTGACTGTCAAATTAGACCAAGAAATTTATTTCTTAAAATGGAGAGAGATTACTAGAATCTATCTGGAAAATCGAATCTTGCAAGTTCGTGCCAAGCAACAAGTCTTTCATGCACAACTACGACTCTACCGGATAAAAGAAATCATGCCCCCTCATTTTTTACAGATTTCTCAGTCAGAGGTCGTAAACTTGGATCAGATTAAACACTTAGAATTAACCACGAATGGCTTGGTTCTCATTCATTTTCTGGATGGTGATCAAGCCTATTCTTCTCGTCGCTATCTGAAAACCATCAAGGAGGTCTTAGGATTATGAAGAAATTGTTTGCTATTGTAACCCGTTCCATTTTTATGGGGTTAGTCATTTCTCTACTTACATCTGCCCTATTCGGTCAAGGGGACTACTATCCCCTCAACCCTTTCTCAGAAAGTGGAAAATTTTATCTAGCTCACTTTAATGAAGTTGGCACCTTTGTCATATCAATCCTGATTTGGATTGGAGTTGGTCTCTTATTTTCCTGGAGTGATACTTTCTTCCACAAAGACTGGAGTCTCCTTCGAATGACCCTGACCCACTTCATCGTTACTAGTCTTGGTTTTATACTCTTTTAGTTTATCTTTTATTACTGTGTTAGCTCGTCTTGCCGTACTTCAGTACTGTCTGCGACTCGCTGCCTTGTACTAAAAGCAAACTAAAAGACTATACCTCCCTAGCTCTACTTGCAGGCTGGTTCCCTCTCAAATGGCAAGCAATCCTTCTTTTTGAGACCATCTACATTTTCATCTATATCCTTATTTACTTCTTCAATTATCAGAAAATGAAAAAAGAGATTGGTTTGATCAACCAAAACCTCCAACAGGAACCATAGCAGACAAAAAGGTAGGAATCCAGTCCACTTGAGTGGATTTGGATTCCTACCTTTTTAGTCTGTTTCTTATTTCCAAAGGGGCAATCGTTGATCGACATGGAATTTGCTAATACAATTGCAGCCTTTTCATACACTAAGATGAATAAAGCGACACAAATTAGGAAATTTTACGATATTCAACTTCTAACTCAGCTAGATTTAGACAATAATCTTTAGTTTTATCATTTATCTGCGGTCTTTCATCTCCCTCAACTATAACCGATCGTATGATAGCACACCTTGATTTTATTGCCTTAGTACGTGGTCTTAAATAATTCAATTCATTCAACAAAAGATCGTAATATTTTGGATTCGTAATTTTAACACCATCCATATTTAACAATTTTCGAAATTTTGGTGGTACCGGAAGCATATTATTTAACAGTAACGATGCAATTTGAACACGATTTGAATCATATATTGGCATTACAACAAAACTAGTGCGTTTCTTTTTAGAACTCAAAGGAACAAAATAATCTATATTCTCAACTGTTAACATAATGCCAATGTATGGACGAGCCCCTTTACGGCCATAAAATTCTTTATTGAGTGGAACTCTTTCATCAACTTGTCTCAAAATATTCAAATATGAAGAATCAATTTGATAGAACTTCATTTCTTGCATCGTTCCCCTCCTGACAAAAATAAGGTTGTCAAACGACAACCCATTTTAAACTTCCAGTATGGCACGGAATCTCCAAAATTAAAACTTCCAGTATGGCACGGAATCTCCAAAATTAAAACTTCCAGTATGGCACGGAATCTCCTTGAAGACAACAAGTATCATATACAAACTCGTTTATCTCTACTTAAATTATATCAAATGTGTGAAACAAGTCAAACAAAAACCTGTTTCATTAAAAGATTTCTACAGTGACTGCTTCAGCAACTCTTGCAATCCATCGAGGTCAATATCGGCCAGTTTATTAATATAAACACAGCCCTTGCCAGTATTGTATTTTCCTAAGGACTGAAGCAGGGAAGCTTGTTCCTCAAGAAAATTTGGATCAAAGTAAAGGCAAAATTTTGTCTGTCTGGGCGCAAAGGCCAAGCGTGGTGTAATGCCTGTTCGACCAGAGTCCAGGAGATACTCAGTCTCTCCAAAACCAATAATTCCAGGATACCATACAAGAGGATTTTCTTGACTGATACTGGTATAGAGTTCCAGAAGTAAGTAGGCATCAGCTTGTTTTTTTACGGATGAGATGTTTTGAAAAATCTCTTCTACATCCTGTCCCGTTGGGGCGAACTTGTTTTCTGCCATTCGTCTATTTACCTAATTCTTGTGTTCGTTGGACTGCTGCACTGATGGCTTGCATGAGGGCAGAGCGGAATCCATTTTTTTCCAGACTGGCAACCCCAGCAATCGTGGATCCTCCTGGTGAGGTCACTTCTTGTCGGAGTTGGGCTGGGTGCTTGTCCGAATCAAGGACCATCTGGGCAGATCCTAAAAGGGTTTGAGCCACTAGGAATTTAGCATCCGTAGCTTGAATGCCCTGTTCCACTCCGGCATCGGTAAGAGCTTCAATCATTTGATAGACAAAGGCTGGACCACAGCCTGCTAAAGCTGTGGCAGCATCCATCAGTTTTTCGGGCACTTGCATGAGTTGACCACTTGGAGCTAATAGGGTTTCCACCACAGGTGCCAACTCTGCATTCGTTAAACTGTAGGTAGTCATGCCCTGGCCAATGGCTACTGGTGTGTTGGGCATGATCCGAACGAGATTTTCCTCAGGTAGGTACTGAGAAAGACTGGTTAACGTCACGCCGGCAGCCATGGATACCCAGATTGTTCCCGGTTTTGCTAGAGGTGCAAGTTGGGAAACCAAGTCTGCTATCAAGTAGGGTTTCAAGCCAAGGAAAATGACCTCTGCTTGAGCAGCAATCTCCTCATTGCTAGCTAGTTTTGCCCCTAACACCTCTGCTAGTCCTTGAGCCTTGGCTGGATTGTGGTTACTGAGGAAAAGCTCTGTGTCCTTAGCCTCGGCTACTGCCTTAGCCAAGGAACCACCCATATTGCCAATTCCAATAAATCCGATTTTCATGACTCTCTCCTATCGAATGTGGCCTTGGCCGCTGACAACATACTTGTAGGTTGTCATTTCTCTTAGTCCCATCGGACCACGCGCATGCATTTTTTGAGTTGAAATGCCGAGCTCACAACCGAGGCCAAATTCGCCTCCGTCCGTGAAGCGGGTGGAGGCATTGACATAAACAGCTGCAGAATCCACCATCAAGGTAAAGAGGTCCGCTGTTTCTGAATGATTGGTCACAATGGCTTCAGAATGACCGGTTGAGTGCTCATTGATGTGCGCGATGGCAGCCTGCGCATCGTCGACCACTTTCACCGCCATGATGTAATCCAAAAATTCGGTGTCAAAATCTTGTTCACCTGCCTGGGTCGATTGTTTCAAGAAAACTTGGGCTTCTTGGTCTGCTCGCAATTCCACTTTCCCCTCCAAGGC
This sequence comes from Streptococcus sp. NLN76, assembly GCF_015686645.1. Taxonomy (NCBI): domain Bacteria; kingdom Bacillati; phylum Bacillota; class Bacilli; order Lactobacillales; family Streptococcaceae; genus Streptococcus; species Streptococcus sp. NLN76. The sequence goes on from NZ_JADPMS010000009.1 coordinate 32,913, forward strand.
TGCCTCAAAAGCTGGTAAAAATTCAGGAGCAATGTTCTTATGAACAACTAGAACTTCAGCCGAGTTGCAGACGGATGGGCGGCTGGTTTTAGCATTAACAGCAATGGAGACCGCCATGTCTAGATCTGCATCCTGATCAATATAAACGTGGCAAATTCCTGTCCCTGTTTCAATCACTGGAACTGTCGCCTGCTCTACAACTGCTTGGATGAGTCCAGCACCTCCCCGTGGAACCAATAGATCAATCTTACCCTTGGCCGTCATCATTTCCTGGGCTGATGCACGGCTGGTGTCCTGAACCAATTCAATAACACCTGGGTGGACGCCAGCTTCTTCTAAACCAGCTTTCAAAGCAGTTACAATCGCTTGAGCAGAATGAAAGGCCTCTTTTCCTCCCCGTAACATGACCGCATTGCCACTCTTAATGGCTAGAGCCGCCGCATCAGACGTTACATTGGGACGACTCTCATAAATCATCCCGACCAAGCCAAAAGGAATCGACCGTTTTTGAATCCGCAACCCATCTTGACGAACATGCTCTTCCAAGACTAGGCCAACAGGATCTTCTAAATCAATCAAGACCCGAATTCCTGCCGCCATGGCCTCAATGCGTTCCTTGGTCAACAAGAGCCGGTCCTGCATAACAGGACTGATTCTTCCCTGGGCCGCTTCCATATCCAAGGCGTTCCCGGCTAGAATGGCATCTGCTTGAGCTTCAAGTTGGTTCGCCATAGCTGCAAGCGCCTGGGTCTTCACCTGACTGCTGGCCAAATTGATGGAGGCCTTGTGCTCCAATAATGAATCCAATAATTCTTGTGTCGTTTTCATACGTCCTCCTATAGGGTTACCCAATCATTGCGGTGAATCAAAAGTCCCTCGGCCTTACCGTCTTTCAAGGCCTGCTCCAAATCCGCAGACGACAGACGCACGCGCCCCTTACCAATCAATTGATGCGACTCTTGACTGTAGACTTCAACCACCTGTCCAACTTCAAATTCACCTTCCACCTGCACCACTCCGGCCGCCAGCAAACTCCGCCCCTTATGTAAGAGTGCTTCGACAGCTCCTGGGTCAACTTCGACTAGAGCATCCACCCGAGCATAGAAGGCCATCCACTGTTTCCTCTGATTCATAGCATGGCTGTTTTCTAAGAAGTAAGTTCCGCGATTTTCTTGTGTCACAGCCTGCAAAAGGGCTGTATCTTCTTTAGAGGAACAGATAAAGACTGGAACTCCAGACTTGGTAGCAATTTGAGCCGCCTGGAGTTTGGTCGTCATCCCCCCTGTTCCATTGGAGGAGCCAGTCCCAGCCGCCATGGCAAAGAGTTCTTCCCCAATGGACTCAATTACTGGCAAATGCTGGGCATTGGGATCCTGATTGGGATTAGCGGTGTAGAGTCCATCCACATCCGTAAGTAGAACCAAAAGATCTGCCTTCAACAAGGAAGCCACTTGAGCAGATAGGGTATCATTATCCCCGACCTTAATCTCCTCGATGGCGATGGTATCATTTTCGTTAATAATCGGAATGGCCCGCTGCTTGAGTAAAACCTGCAGGGCTTGCGAAGCATTCTGATAACGCCGGGCATCCGCAAAATCATCCTGGGTTAAGAGAATCTGGGCTGTGACAATCCCGTCCTTCATCAGATTCTGAGTGTACTCTTCAATTAAGAGCCCTTGCCCTACAGCAGCAGAAGCCTGTTTTTCCGCAATCTTTGTCGGTCGTTTGTCAAAGCCCAAGCGACGGAAGCCTGCCGCAATGGATCCCGAGGTCACCAAAACAATATGGTGGCCTTGCTGATGCAACTGGGCTAGTTGATTGGTGATCCGAGCTATCTTAATCCGATCCAGATTGCCGTTTTCCTGGGTCAGGGAAGATGTACCGACTTTAAATACAATGGTTTTCTCTGCCATAGTCATCTCTTTCCTTTTTCTGATTGGAAAAATTATACCACAATTAGAGACAGATTTTCAGAACCGCTCCAGTCAAGGGATCCAAGACGACCCTATTTCCCTTAAAGGTCAGCCCTTGTTGTTGATCTACAGGAATTCCAGTCATATTCACCTGCTCACCATCCACTAGAACTTGCCAGGATTTTGCGACTTCTAACGGAGGCAGACTGATTTCCCGAGCTTGATCATCCGCATTGACCAGGACCATCAAAATTTCTTCAAGGCTGGCATTTAGTTGATAGGCCAAGAACAGATCTTCGCCTACCCCTGGGGTGAGGAGGTGCACCTTTTCATCCACTTGCTGCCGATCTGACAGACGAAAGACCTCTTCTGCTTTTCGCAAGGCAATCAGACCACGGGTATAGTCAAGAGTCTGCACTGCATGGGGATAAAGCTCCTTATTTCGAACTTTAGCCCAATCAAAGCGGTTCACCGCATCTGAAGCATCATAAGAATCATGGATAAAATAAGGAAACTGGAAGGGAGTTCCATCCGCATCTTCAAGTCGATAGGATTTATGAGGCTCCAAGTTCTTGGCAACCGGCTGCTCAAAATCAGGGTGGCGGAATTGCTTGGTCCGACCATACTCCTGTCCAGCATGCAGAAAGGCTGTCCCTTGAGAAGTGAATAAGAGCAGTTGCCCCAAACGAATACGGCGGTGAATTTCCGCCATATTTTCTGGATGAGCTGGATCCTTACGAATGGATTGGGCAATAATGTCAAATAATGGCAAGTTATCATGAGCCTCAATATATTGGATAACATCCCCTGGTTGATCCGCCTCAAAGTTGGAAGGTTGAGCCTTAAGAGACTGGAAGAGGTCGTCAATATCGGTTGGACCGCCCGTTAAGAAGGCAGATTCCCCTTCGGTTGGATAACCAGATTTGAGGCTATTACGGAAATGGTCTGAAAAGACAGCCACCTTATCTGTCTTGGACATCCAGTCTTGATCGGCAGCAGGGCTTGTATCCCCCTCATCTCCAACATAGGTTCGCCAGCCCTCACCCAAAATCAGAGCCCAGGGATTTACAGCCAGAACAATACGCGAAATTTGATCCAGTGCCTCCGCATCATGGTCCCCCATCATATCAAAGCGGAAACCATCGACCTTGTAAACATCCATCAAGTAGACAATGGATTCAATCATGAGTCGACGAGTCATGGCATGTGTCGAAGCTAGGCGCCCCCCACCAAAACTGGTCCGGGCTTGGCCATCCTCATCCATGAAATGGTAGTAATGGGGCTGCAAATCTTCAAAAATCTCTAGCTGGGCAGTGTGATTGTAGACGACATCCAGAATGACCCCCATGCCCCGATCATGAATGGCTGCCACCAGGTTTTTAAGCTCCTGAATTCGGAGTGCTGGATCAGCTGGATTTTTGGAATACATCCCTGTCAAAGCAAAATAATGTTGCGGATCATAACCCCAGTTGTAATTGGTTCCTCCAGATGCATAATCCCACAGACCTTGCCGGGCTTGAAATTCATCAGCCAGATAATAACTAAGTACAGGTAATAGTTGGACGTGTGTCACTCCTAGCGACTGGATGTAATCCAGACGCTCTTCCATCGCCTCGAAGGTTCCAAAAGGAGCTTCTAATTCTTCCAGACTTTCAGGATCAGAGGTGAAGTCACGCACATGGACTTCGTAAATAATGGCGTCTTCCCGTTTTTTGAAACCTGGTATTTTCACATAATCTAAATCCCTACGACCAGTTGCTCTGGGGTCCAGGATAGCTCCCTTAGCGACTTGGTAGGCCAGTCCCCTATGTCTCTGTTCACTAGACCAGGCTGCCAAGGACGGAGCGTAGGGATCCAAAACTCGTACAGTCTGGTCGCCACGATGGATTTGGAAATGATAAAAATACCCCCGTAAATCGGTGATTCCCAACTCCTTGTTGGCGTCCAAATCCAAGGCCCAGACTCCCTTTTCTTCAAGATTCATCGAAATCTGAGCAAGCTCTAAATCGGCATTTTCCTTATCGTATAAGATAAGCTCAACCAACCGGGCGGAAGGAGACCAAAAAGCAAAGCGAACGTGACTCCCATCTTCTCCAACTACAAGCCCCAATCGGGCCGCGGAGGCCGAGAACTGATCCATCAATTTCCAATCCAGAAAGCTATCCACAAGGGAATCCCCAACTTGAACCTGATAAGGTGCTGCAGCATCCACTCGCAAACTCGCTTTAAGGGAGAAGGATTGTCCTTCTTTTTGCCACTCGGCCTCCTTAACCAAAATCGCCTCTCCTTCTGAATCCCGAATCTCCACCAATTCCAGTAGCGAATCCAAATCCAAGTCTGTTTTCTCGGTTAGATAGACGACTAGTTCTTTTTCACTGATTTGCTTGGCACTCTTCACAGTATGGACTTTCATTTTCCCTGCTCCTTCATCTTGTTGAAATCGCTTTCTATTATAGACTCAAAAAGACCAGCTGTAAAGGGATTTTGATAGACAGAAAATAAAAACCTATGTTAAAATGAATATGAAATAGGAAAAAGAGGTATCCCCATGGATAAACGAGTTTGGTCCAGTCGCCGTCTGGCCTTTTTGGCCGTCATGGCAGCTTTTTGTTTTGTTGGCCGCCAAGTGACGGCTGCCCTACCCAACATTCAGCCCGTCACCGCCATCTTAATGATGTTAACCCTGCAATTGACCTTGGCAGATGGCGTTATCGTAGCAGCCCTGACGATTGTCATCTCCAACATTTTCTTGGGGATGGGTCCTTGGACCATCTATCAGATCCTGACTTATACGATCCTCATGGCAGGCCTCTATGGCCTCCGCCCACTCTATCGAAGCCTAGCTTCCAAGCCCAAAATTAGGCTAATTCTGTTTAGCATGATCGCCTTTCTCTTCGGCTTCCTCTACGGTTTCGTCATTTCCTTTTTCTCCGCTCAAACCTATAGCGTCAGCAACTTTTGGGCCTACTACCTGCAAGGACTGCCCTTCGACCTCCTGCACGCTCTAGGCAACGCTCTTTTCTACCTGATCTTGGAACCTATTTTAAGTCCCCTGATAAAGGTTTTACGCAAACAATATCATTTTTAAGGAGTTTTTTATGAAGAAATTTGCCCTGCTCGCCCTTACTGCCCTAGCCCTTACAGGTTGTGCTACGAACAACCAGTCTGCCACAGAATCCTCTTCATCATCGTCTGCGTCTAGCAGCCAGGTTGTGGAGTCCAACATTACAGTTTCTGTGACCCAAGACGGCAAAGCCATTGAAAACAGTCCTTTTGAACTTTCTTTCAAAGAAGGCGATAAATTGCTAGATGTCATGAAAGCGCAAATGGACATCAAAGAAGAAAACGGATTGGTAACTTCTATCAACGGCGTGGAACAACAACCAGATGAGCAAAAATACTGGCTCTTTGACGTCAATGGCCAAATGAGCGACAAGGGAGCTCAAGATGTTGAACTCAAAGATGGCGATAAGATTGATTGGAAGTTGGAAGCATATCAAGGTGAATAGTCACAAAAAAATTCGACCCTGGGGTCGAATTTTTTTGTTATTCCATATCTTTTAAACGAACAGAAACCAGACTCGATACACCGGATTCCTGCATGGTGACACCGTAGATGCTGTCAGCTGCTGCCATGGTTCCCTTACGGTGGGTTACGACAATAAATTGAGACCGTTGGTCAAAGCGTTTGAGGTAATCCCCAAAACGTTTCACATTGGCTTCATCCAAGGCCGCTTCTACTTCGTCCAAAATGACAAAAGGAATGGTCTTAACACGTATAATTGCAAAGAGCAAGGCTAAAGCTGAGAGAGCCTTTTCCCCACCACTCATTAGATTTAGGGATTGAATCTTTTTACCAGGAGGTTGAACTGAAATCTCCACCCCTGCGACCAGCAGGTCCGGATCCGTTAACACGAGATCTGCCTGACCACCACCAAACATCTGACGGAAAGTCTCTTTGAAGCTCTGACGAATGGCTTCAAAGGTCGTTTGGAATCGTTCGCGAACTTCTTGGTTCATCTCATCCATAGTATCCAGCAACAAGGTTTTAGCGTCCAGGATGTCCTGACGTTGGCTATTCAAGAAATCATGCCGCTCTTTAACTTCTTCATATTGCTCCAAGGCTGCCAAGTTCACAGGTCCTAATGCCTTGATCGCTCGTTCCAACTGCTTGAGTTCTTCCCGTGCTTGCTCAAGGTCTTCAACCGGTTGAGCCTGTTCACGCGCAGCTTCGATGGTCATCTGGTAATCATCTGTCAAGCGCTGCAAATCCCGTCGTAAGGCAGCTTCTAAACTAGATCGTTGGGAATCTAGCTGAGCTTCCTGCCGAATGAGGCCTTCATTTTCCCGACGAGCCTGGTCTAGGTGATCATTCAAGTCTTCCACTTGGGCTTCCAAGTCCTCTTTCTCAAACCGAAGTCGAATGAGGGCCTGCTGACAAGCATCTTTTTCGGCTTGAGCTTCTTGCAAGCGACTTTCCAAATCACTGGCTTGGCCTTGCAAGTCTTCAAGAGTAGCCAACTGCTGAAGGCGTCTTTCTAGATCAGCCTGCTCTTGTTCAAGACTTGTTAACTGAGCCTGCTTGGCATCTTTCTGACTCTGAAGGAGATTGAGCTGGCCTTTTTTACCTGTCTGTTCCACTAGCAAGTTCTGAAGTTTCTCTTCCAAGGCCTTAACCTGATCACGATGAGCGTCCTTGTTTTCACGAAGCGCTTCTAGATCGGCTTCCAGTTTGACCTTGTCTAGTCCGACTTCTCTGAGAGTTTCTTGTAACGATTCCAGTCTTTCTTGCAACTGGGCAGGCGCATTTTCCCCAAGTCTTTCTTGCTGATTTCGCAAAAGCTCCTTCAGGCGTTGGTAATCACTCTGAGCCTGTTCCCAATTGAGGCGAGTCGCTTGTTCCCGAAGCCGAAGAGCTTCGCCATCCGTTTTGAGCTGTTCGAGGTCAGCTTGACCAGCGTCGACCTCTTTTTTGGTTTGGGCCAAGGATTGTTCTAACTGTCGTAAATCAACTTGGGCTGCTTGCAGCTGCGCTTGAACCTGCTCCAATTCTGGCTTCAGCAGCAGGCTCTGGTTGTTCCGCTGACTTCCTCCGGCATAGGCGCCACCAGCACGAATTTCCGAACCATCCAGGGTGATCAAACGCAGGCGGTAGTTGAGACTACGGGCCGCTTGGCGAGCCTGGTCAATACTTTCAAAAATCGCAATGGTTCCCAAAAGATTGCCGTAGATCCCCGCCAATTCCGGATCAAAGTGAATCACATCAACCGCCATCCCCAAAAATCCGGGTGCCTGAGCCAGGGTGGCTGCTTGCTGATCTGAGATGGTCCGTGCTTGAATTCGTGTCAATGGCAGGAAGGTTGCCCGACCGGCCCGCTTTTCCTGAAGATAGCGAATGGCCTGGGTCGCTGCTTCTTCATCTTCCACAATCAGGTGTTGACTGCTAGCTCCCAAGGCCACGTCCAAAGCCTGCTGGAAGCGTAGGTCAAAGGTTAAATGTTCACTAACCACCCCACGTATCCCCACAAGTCTGTCTTGGGCAGCCAGTACACTGCGAACACCTGCGTAGAGATTGGAATGATTGGCGAGAATATTTCCTAAACTCTCCCGACGGGCATCCAACTTGCGGACGGTTTCCATCTGACCGAAATAAGTTTCCTGTTGCTGCTGATAGGATTGACGAAGCTGGACGAGTTTTGACTCACGATCTTGATAGTCCTTAAGCGCAGCCCCTAATTCCCTTTCGATAGCTTCTAGTTCTGTCTTCAAACGCTGGGTTTGACTTTCTGCCTCCTGCAACTGTTGCCCCAGCTCTTGCCGCTCTTGACTTCGCTGAGAATCCTGGGCTTCCTGAGCTTCCAATTGCGTTTCTAAACTCGTCGCCTGGTTGCTCAAATCTGCTTCTTTGCGTAGGAGTTCCAAGTAATGTTCGCGCAGTTGCTCCAAATGACTTTCTGGGTCATCTGCTTGACTGAGACGGTCACGAAGTCCCTTCTCCTCATCCTTCAGTAAAGCCAAAGCTTGAGCCTCCGAAGCCAATCCCTCCTCTAAGTCTTGAAGGGCTTGGTTGAGAGTAGCTTCTTCCTGAGTCAGTTCAGCGAGACGCTTGCGCCCTTCAGCTTCCGCCTGACCCGATTGTTGACGTTCCTGCTTCAGCAAGGCTTGCTTGGTTTGATAATCCGCAACCAAAGAAGTCAAGGCCAATAAATCTTCCTGCTTCTTAGCCATCTCCCCTTCAACAGCTTGCGCCTTGGTTCGACAAACCTGTAGCTCCTCCTCCAAGCTCAAACGCTGCTCCTTGAAAGACGTCAACTTGCCCTCAACCTCCGTTAAAGCTGCAACCACTTGATCTAGTTCGCGTTTCCCTTGATCCAATTGCGCTAGGATAAAATCCAAAGTGGCTTGGTACCGCCGACCATCTAAGTCTTGAAAACGGCGGGCAACCTCCGCCTGCTCTTTGAGGGGAGGTAACTGCAATTCAAGTTCGTAGAGAATATCCTCCAAGCGGTCCAAGTTTTCCTGGGTCTGCTTGAGTTTATTTTCTGTTTCCTTACGACGCGTTTTATACTTGAGAACACCCGCGGCTTCTTCAAAAATAGCCCGACGCTCCTCTGGCTTACTCGTAAAGATTTCTTCGACTTTTCCCTGGGAAATGATCGAAAAGGAATCCCTTCCCAAACCGGTATCCATAAAAAGCTCATGAATGTCTTTTAAACGCACCTTACGTCCATCAATCCGGTACTCACTATCTCCATTCCGGAAAATCTGCCGTTCAATCTGAACCTGCTCCCCTTGACCAGCCAAGTACTGATCCTGATTGTCCAAGGTTACCCGCACCCGGGCATAGTTAAGGCGGGAACGAGCTTCCGTTCCCGCAAAAATAACATCCGGCATCTTGCCTCCACGGAGGCTTTTGACACTGGATTCTCCCAAGGCCCAACGCAGACTCTCTGTAATATTACTTTTTCCAGAGCCATTGGGCCCGACGATGGCGGTTACGCCATCGTCAAAGGCCACTTTGGTCTTGTCGGCAAAGGATTTAAAACCTTGGATTTCAATTTCCTTTAAGTACATGCGCTTCCCTTTCTGCAACAGCCTTTTTAGCTGCTTCCTGTTCGGCTAATTTCTTGGAACGTCCCAACCCTCTAGCCAATTCTTGGTCATTCAGAAAGACTCCAACTAGGAATTCTTTGGCATGAGCAGGCCCCGATTCTTTTAGAACTTGGTAGCGAATCTGGACATCACCCCCAGCCTGGAGCAGTTCTTGAAGGTGAGTTTTATAGTCCACCACGCGCTCAAACTGTCCTTTTTCGATTTTGGGGATAATATAAGTGGCTATAAAGGTTCGAACGGCTTCCACACCTTGGTCTAGAAGCAGGGCACCTAGAAAGGCTTCAAAGAGATCGCCTAAGATCGTCTCGCGGGAACGGCCTCCATTTTTTTCCTCCCCTTTCCCTAAGCGGATATATTGGTCAAATTGACAATCCCGGGAAAAACCAGCAAGACTTTCTTCTCGGACCATCATCGACCGAAGTTTAGACAACTCCCCTTCCGGTTTTTCCGGAAAACGAGCATACAGATATTCGGAAATCAAAAGCTGTAGAACAGCGTCTCCTAAAAATTCCAAACGTTCATTATGTGAAATGTTTAAGAGACGGTGCTCATTGGCATAGGAAGTATGAGTAAAAGCTGTTTCTAAGAGTGTTGTATCTTGAAAGGTAAGACCAAACTCTTGATCCAACATGGTTGTTAACTGATTCATAAAAAACTCCTTTCAACCTGCTGTTACTATTGTATCATGCTAAGGCTATCCAGGCAAAAAAGAATGGAGATTCCTGAAAGAGAAAAACGCCAATCTCTAAAGATCGACGTTTCTTAGCTCAATTATGAATTTAAGCTCGAATGCTTCTGTCCGTATAGGAAATAAATCAGGCTTCCCAAAATAATCGAAATTCCAAAAGCAACCCAGGTTAGGCCATCATACTGCACCATAAAGGACAGGCAGATAAGGATCGATAAAATGGGTAGCAAAGGAACAAGTGGCGTCTTAAACTCCTGTCCTTTCGGCATCCCCTGCGTTTGACGCAAACGAATGAGACCCAAAGCCAAAATAATCAAATAAGCCAGCGTCACAATATTTAGGAAGGAAGCTAGACTGGCTAAAGGGAAAATTCCCGCAAAAATGGCCGCAAAAACTCCCACTAAAAGAGTTGCATTGGTCGGCACCTTGCTGACAGGATTTAGTTTCCTAAAAGCCTGAGGCAAAAGACCATCACGCGCAATGGAATAGATCATCCGAGAGAGGGCGTAGGTCAGCGAAATGCAAACCGTGATTAAGGTTAAAATCGCTACCAGGGAAACATAGTTAGCCGCCCACGTTAACCCCGCACTCCTCAAGGCAAAGGCCACCGCATCCGCCACATTGAGCTGATCATAAGGCACAATCCCTGTCAAAACAAGGGTCACTAGGATGTACATCAAGGTTACAAAAATCAAGGCCAAACCAATCCCACGCGGAACATTTTTCTGTGGCTCCTTCACCTCATCCACCGCCATTGACAAAGATTCGTACCCCAAAAAGCTAAAGAACATCAAGGAAGCCCCCGCCATAATCCCTGTCTTAGCTCCATAGAGAGAACCAAAACCAAAAGGTGCAAAATCAGCCCAGTTAGCAGGTTTGATATAAAAAGCTCCTGCCAAAACAAATAAGAAAAGGGCGGAAAACTTCAGGATTACCAGCAATGAGTTAAAGCGCAGGGCCGTTTTAGATTGCAAGAGGACCACAGCCGTCACAAACGCAACAACCAGAACAGGCAACAGGTCAATGTAAGTCCCTGCCGATGGGTTAAAAGTACCACTCAAGGCCTGAGGAAATCCCCAACCAAATGAGGCCAGCAAACCCTTGAGGTATCCACCCCAACCTGCAGCCACACCTGACACAGCCATCATATACTCCAAAATGGTAAACCAGCCCACCATCCAAGCAGGATACTCCCCAAATACAGCATAAATATATGAATAAGCTCCCCCTGATGCTGGGATTCGTGATGCAAATTCTGCAAAGAAGAGGGCGGACAAGCCCACACAGAAGGCGGATATGATAATGGAAATCACCAAGGCTGGTCCAGCTAAGGTTGCTGCTCCAATACCGGTAATGGTGAAAATCCCAGTCCCCACCATCGCTCCCGTGCCTAAAAATAGTAGGTCTCTCAGACCCAGATGGCGCCGCATTTCAGTTCGAGTTTGGCTCCCATCTTTTTTTCGAAATGCTTTCATATTCTACTCCCTTTTTCAAATACTCCTTATTCTATCACATGCCCATCCCTTTTGTTCGTATAAATAGCTGAAAAATAAAATTCAATCCACCTTGCGAATCTGGAAGCAGAGTTCGCTATCCCACTAGTCACTGTCGATTCTATGGTATACTTATACTCTAGTCATACTGCATTGCACTATAGTGGAAGGAGGGCTACCTCTACCTAAACAGGATTTTGTGAAGTCGGCTCTTTCCCTTTTAATTCTGAAAGGAGAATTCTTATCGTTACTATGATCTTGACGATTCTGATCGTCCTATGCCTGATCTACTTAACCGCTCTTGGTCGGAGAGCCAGCCTTCGGGAACTTTTTGAAACTGGCCCTAAGGCTGTTACCGGGTTTTTTATTGGATTCATCGCCGATTTTCTAGACACTCTTGGAATTGGATCCTTCCTCACCACTACCACCCTCTTTCGCGCAGCTCGCTACTTGGACGACGACCGGCAACTTCCAGGAACGCTCAATGTTATGCACACCCTCCCAACTCTGGTTGAAGCCCTCTTTTTCATCAGTGTGGTTCAAGTAGATGCTTTAACCTTGATTTCCATGGTTACCGCTGCTACAATCGGAGGAAAACTAGGGAGTGAGATCGTCAGTCATCTAGACAAGAAGTTTATCCTTACAACCGTCAGCATAGCCATGTTTCTTACGAGTCTCATCATGCTAGGACGAATCACGGGACTTGTCGACTCCCTTGGTTCTGGCAATACTGCCATGGGCTTGACTGGTTGGAGGCTCCTTATTGGTATCATTGGAAACTTTATTCTTGGGGCACTCATGTCGGCTGGTGTGGGGCTATACTCTCCCTGTATGGTGATGGTCTATCTGCTAGGAATGAACCCTCTAGCAGCCTTCCCTATCATGATGACCTCCTGTGCAGCCCTTATGCCCGTTTCAAGCATGACCTTTATGAAAAACGACTCCTATTATAAAAAAGGGCTTGGTTGGATGATTCTTGGTGGTGTTATCGGAGTTATTATTGCTGCTACTCTGGTCCAAAGCCTCTCTCTCACCGTTTTGAGCTGGGTTATCGTCGTAGTAGGTTTCTTCACCTCCTTCACCCTCTTTCGAGCTAGTCAGAAAGTGGAAACCGTATGAACACCTTAGACTATATAAACGAGGTCCAGTATGATGATCTCTACGATCGCCCTTATGGGGAAATCGACTACCTCCTTTTAGCTGAGCTGAGTTACCTACCTTTTGATGACCTAGTCCCTTCAAGCTTTTCGCCACATGAAGCCAAAAGACTAGTTGACTTAGCGCCTAAACTCCCCCATGATCCATCTCCCCTCATGACGGAGCGTTATTCGTTATTGGAAGCTATGGTCGCAAGCAAGCGTTACAAAAACCTCAAGCTGGTTGGATTTCAAAATATTATCAAGTCTGAAGAAAATGTTCAGTTCTCAGCGATCATCTTTTGCCTCAAACCCCAAACCTATGTCCTGGCCTTTCGAGGAACCGACGACAGTTTGGTCGGTTGGAAAGAGGACTTGCTCATGTCTTATTTGGACGAAGTCCCCGCCCAATACTTGGCTAAATCCTATCTAGATCAGGCTTTACAAAAATTAGAAGGGGATATTGTCATTACAGGTCACTCAAAGGGCGGTAATTTAGCTATCTATGCCGCTAGTCAAGCCAAGGAAGAGTTTCAAAAAAAGCTGAGTCATATCTACTCCTTCGATGGACCTGGCCTTCACACCACTATTCTCAGCAGTAATAGTTACCAGAATATTCACCCAAAAATTCAACGGTATATTCCAGAAAACTCAGTAGTTGGCGTCCTCCTCTATTCCCAAGCTCCTGCCCATATCATTCAAAGCTCTGTTCGAAACGGGATGGCTCAACACAATACCTTTACTTGGGAAATTGAAGACCATCAGTTTAAACGAAAAAACAAGCTTTCTACAGGAAGTCAACAACTCGCGCAAACCATGCTTCACCTGGTTGAACAAGTGCCAGACAAAGAGCTCGCAAACGTTATCCAAACCTTTTTCTCACTCTTAGAGGAGGAAGGTATCACCTCCATTAATGTCTTTTTCCAACGAAACGCCATCAGTCCTATTCTTAAAGTGATCCAACGAAGCCAAACGTTGAGTCCCGAACAAAGAGATTTGCTGTTTAAATTTGGACAATTTTTCCTACAACTCCGACAGGAAGTTCGTAAGGAAACCTCAGAGAGAGACTTAACAGACCCATAAAGAACCGCATTCCCCACAAGCACATTTCTTGCTTATGGGGATTCTTTTTTGATAGACTAGAAAAGATTTTATTCTAGATAGGAGTATTACATGAAATCGTTAAAAGGAATCTTCCTTCTGCTCTTTTCCTTTGCCATAACCGCTTGGGTTTGGGCGCAGGCTGGCTTAACGATGTTTATCATACCAGCTCTGGCTCTAACAGCCCTCTCCCTCACTTTTTTACTCACTACACGGGCTTTATGGCTCGAGAAACTCTTTCATGGTCTGGAAAACATGTATGCTTTGCATAAGTTTTTAGCTTGCTTCGCCCTGGTTCTCATGCTTCTCCATCGAATTGGCATGGTCGGTCTAGTACCACCACGTCTAGGAGAAGTTGTCGGTGTCCGAATGGGAAATTATAGCCTGGCAATCTTTTTGATCCTCATTCTTCTTGCCTACCTCGGTAAAAAAATCCCTTACGAAACATGGCGTTGGATTCATCGATTGGTCTTTTTTGGATATCTATTTGCGGTTCACCATGTCTATATGCTGATGGGGAATCTCGTCTTAACCTTTACACCTCTTGGAATTGTAACGAACTATTTCATACTTGTTGGTTTTGCCTCCGCCTTCTACATCATGATTTATTACCCAACCTTTGGTTTTTCCTATTTTGGTAAAGTTGCAAAAATTGAAAAAATAAACCATGATACCATTGAACTAACTCTGCAATTACAAAAAAACTTCCCTTTTGAAGCCGGACAATTTGCATTTCTGCAAATCCGAGAAGAAGGTTTTGAAACCAGAGCCCATCCATTTTCTATCTCTGGAGGACATGGAAAAACCATTCAGTTTACCATTAAAAATTCTGGTGACCACACCGCCAACCTTTATAACAACTTGAAAGTCGGACATAAGGTTGCACTCGATCGGGCTTATGGGCATATGCTCCTCCAACAAGGACAAAAGCGCCAAGTATGGATTGCCGGCGGAATTGGTTTGACCCCCTTCTTAGCAGGTCTTCGCCAGGCTCAAAAACTAGAGGCAGAAATCGATCTTTACTATGCCTATACAGGGCAAGAAAATGCGATTCACCTTGATCTGCTTCAAGAAGAAGCAAAGACAAACCCTCATTTTCGCCTACACCTCGTCAACAGTCAGGTTGAGGGCTACCTCAATTTTGAACAGGAAAGCCTTCCAGAATCAGGAACTGTCTTCATGTGTGGCCCTCAACCTATGATGGCTGCTCTCAGCAAACAAATCCACAAGAGAAACCCAAAACTTGAGTTGATCTATGAGGGGTTTAAATTCCGCTAAATTTTCAAAAAAGTTTTCAAAACCTATTGACACCTACTTGGTCATCTTGTATACTAAGTAGGTAAGTTGCTGATTTAGCTCAGTTGGCAGAGCGCATCCATGGTAAGGATGAGGTCGCCGGTTCAATCCCGGCAATTAGCATTGTAACTCGGAGCCCTTCCGAGTTTTTTTCTATTCTAAAAAGCTGGCGGATCAGTTCCTGCCAGCTTTTTTTATTCTAGTATTTGATATAAAACGACCTGATTTTGACCATGGTTAGCAGAAAAAATATAGTCATCCCCCTCAACGGAAAATCCAAGCACATTGCTGGCTCCAACACCTGCTTCTACCACCTGGCTCTCAATACCATCCTTCTTCATTTGGAGGAGAATCAATTCAGCCTTTCCTTCTTGATAACCAAATAGTATAGATGCCTTTTGGGCTAAATAGCCCGCCCAAAGGGCGTGCCCAAAAGGAGTTGGACCCGGGAAACGATAGACTTCCTGCTGGAAAACCGCATTCAGAACTCTAAAACGGTCCCCGTAGAAACCTTGAATAATTGCCTTATCCTTAGCATCTGGGCCAGTCCAGTCTACTTCAACCACATCACTAGTTTCTTCATGAAAGACTTGTTCTAAATTCCAATCCGGATTCTCTTTAGTGGGATATTCTAGTTTAAAGACACCGTCTGCGGATGCAATTAAGGAATAGCCTTCTTCTTTTACTGAGAAGTAACCATGATTTTTCAACAAACGAACAGGTAACTCTTGTAACCCTCTCAGGCTTCTACTTTTCTGATCGAAATAACCAACATGTAGTTTCCCACGATCTAACCAGTCCTCTGGGAAAAGTTTAGAATTAGCTATGGTTGCACCTATGAAATAGATGGTTTTACCATCCTCAGCCTGTACCAAATCAAAACGATGAAGATAAGGAAAATGCATCAAGGGACGAATTTCCCAAGATCCATCCTGGTAATGCCCGTATACCAACTGACAATGTGCTCCATCGTACTCTGGATAAAATCCTTGAGTCGCTATAAAATCAAGACTATTCGGTACCTGAACAATAGACTTAGTCCCTCCCAAACCTTCCCAAACAAGCTGTTTCGAGAACTGATTCCCTACATCATAAGCAAAACAAGCCCCTTCTTTTCCTTCCGAGGCAACTAAAAGAAATTCTGCATCAAGATGCTGCAGGTGGCTCACTGCAAAAACCGATTCTAAGGGATCGGAAAGAATTTTCTTAAATTCCATCTGATCCTCCTCGTAATATAAGTTTAGAGGGTTATTAAAACCCAGTTTGAACAATAATTGTATAAATGCTTGACTATTGCAATGTTTCCCAGAACAATAGAGTTATGGAAAGGACTCATGGTTGTTTCTTATCCTCCTTGTTGCTCAGTCTTCATTACAAAGTCTGTTACCCAGCCCTTCATTTTACCTCCAACC
>NZ_JADPMS010000090.1:0-2103 GCF_015686645.1 Streptococcus sp. NLN76
TTTTGCTTTGGTTGCTTCTGCATCAACCTCAGACTTAGCTGCGTCTTTCTCTTCCTTCGTCAAGTCATCACGACCGTCGATCTCTGCTTTCTTCGCTGCTGCTGCGTCATCGATGGCTTGCTTAGCTACTGGCTTAGCTACTGCATCTGGATTTTCTGCTTTAATCGCATCAACTCCTGAATCCTTCGCCGTCGTTACATCCGCATCTGTCTTCGCTGTATCTACTGCGTCTTTTGCTTTGGTTGCTTCTGCATCAACCTCAGACTTAGCTGCGTCTTTCTCTTCCTTCGTCAAGTCATCACGACCGTCGATCTCTGCTTTCTTCACTGCTGCAGCATCATCGATCGCTTTCTTAGCGGCATCCTTGGCTACCGGAGATGGGTTTACTGAGTTGATATCCGATACTCCTGTATCTTTAGCGGAAGTCACACCATCGTTGGTTGTTGCAGCATCAATTGCTTTCTTAGCTTCATTCGCTTTAGAGTCGACTTCTGATTTAGCTGTTAATTTTTCTTCATCTGTTAAATCAGTGCGCCCATCTATCTCGTCTTTCTTAGCTTGTGCAGCTTCGTCAATAGCTGCTTTAGCCGCTTCCTTGGCTACTGGAGATGGATTTACTGAGTTAATATCTGTTACGCCTGCGTCTTTGGCAGATGATACACCAGCGTTGGTTGTTGCGTTATCGATGGCTTTCTTAGCGGGAGTGGCTTTAGCATCTACCACAGACTTAGCAGCGGTTTTTTCTTCATCTGTTAAATCAGTGCGCGCATCTATCTCGTCTTTCTTAGCTTGAGCAGCTTCATCGATCGTTTTCTTAGCGGCATCCTTCGCTACTGGAGATGGGTTTACTGAGTTGATATCCGATACTCCTGCATCTTTAGCGGAAGTCACGCCATCGTTGGTTGTTGCAGCGTCAATTGCTTTCTTCGCGTCAGTGGCTTTAGAATCAACATCGGATTTAGCTGTTGCTTTTTCTTCATCTGTGAGATCAGGACGAGCGTCAATCTCAGACTTCTTAGCTTGGGCAGCTTCGTCAATAGCTGCTTTAGCCGCTCCCTTGGCTACTGGAGATGGATTTTCTGCTTTAATCGCATCAACTCCTGAATCCTTCGCCGCTGTTACATCCGCATCTGTTTTAGCCGCATCTACTGCGTCTTTTGCTTTGGTTGCTTCTGCATCAACCTCAGACTTAGCTGCGTCTTTCTCTTCCTTCGTCAAGTCATCACGACCGTCGATCTCTGCTTTCTTCGTTACTGCTGCGTCATCAATGGCTTGCTTAGCTGCTGGCTTAGCTACTGGAGATGGATTTTCTGCTTTAATCGCATCAACTCCTGAATCCTTCGCCGCTGTTACATCCGCATCTGTTTTAGCCGCATCTACTGCGTCTTTTGCTTTGGTTGCTTCTGCATCAACCTCAGACTTAGCTGCGTCTTTCTCTTCCTTCGTCAAGTCATCACGACCGTCGATCTCTGCTTTCTTCGTTACTGCTGCGTCATCAATGGCTTGCTTAGCTGCTGGCTTAGCTACTGGAGATGGATTTTCTGCTTTAATCGCATCAACTCCTGAATCCTTCGCCGCTGTTACATCCGCATCTGTTTTAGCCGCATCTACTGCGTCTTTTGCTTTGATAGCTTCTGCATCAACTTTCGCCTTAGCTGCGTCTTTCTCTTCCTTCGTCAAGTCATCACGACCGTCGATCTCTGCTTTCTTCGCTGCTGCTGCGTCATCGATGGCTTGCTTAGCTACTGGCTTAGCTACTGCATCTGGATTTTCTGCTTTAATCGCATCAACTCCTGAATCCTTCGCCGTCGTTACATCCGCATCTGTCTTCGCTGTATCTACTGCGTCTTTTGCTTTGGTTGCTTCTGCATCAACCTCAGACTTAGCTGCGTCTTTCTCTTCCTTCGTCAAGTCATCACGACCGTCGATCTCTGCTTTCTTCGCTGCTGCTGCGTCATCGATGGCTTGCTTAGCTGCTGGCTTAGCTACTGCATCTGGATTTTCTGCTTTAATCGCATCAACTCCTGAATCCTTCGCCGTCGTTACATCCGCATCTGTCTTCGCTGTATCTACTGCGTCTTTTGCTTTGGTTGCTTCTGCATC
>NZ_JADPMS010000091.1:0-1852 GCF_015686645.1 Streptococcus sp. NLN76
ATAAAGGGGAAATCCTCTTTTGTCTAGTCGAATGTTTCACCCAATGGGTGAAAAGCAGAACCTTCCAGAAACCCTGTGATCAATACGGTTTCTGGAAGGTTTTTAAGTTAGGTATGAATAATTTGGGATTAAATACAGGAAGTAACAATATGCCCGCACTTTCCATTCACAAATACGATAAAAGCAATCCAAACTATCTTGAAGATTGGACCAGTTTTTATGAAATTGGTCAACGTTTCATGGAAAACTACTATCGTTTGAAGACTACCTCCAGGTAGAAACCCAGTATGTCCAGACTATTCAAAACATACTAGATTTACTTCAAGTAAACACCTTATCTGTTTTCTATTGTCGTAAATCTGACAGTCGTGAAAGAACAAGGAAAGAAGCTGCTCTGACACCAGATCAGTATCTTCTCTATCAACGTATAGATGATGGAACTCTATTAAATCGGACTGAGATATCTGAGGTAATTCGATTCAATTTACGAGATACTTTGGGGTGCAGAATTGTTGGAGATGACATAAATATTCACTTTGGTTATGATTACTACATGTATATTGAAAGTTCCAGTAAAGCACACTTTAAAGAATTTCAAAAAATAATTAATAGAGAAGGCCTCTACTGGCAGGAGTTTTCCATTGCCCCCTACCATTTAGATACAGATGATGTAAATGCTTTGTCTTTTAGTTGGGGCGATGATCAGATAAATCCACCAGGTGATTATCATCATGACCTTCGTATTTCTAAAGATAATCCCTTGAATCGTACCTATACCGAATGGAGTCATTTTGAAGAAATCGAAAATGGGCTGGATTGGGGAGAGTACCAAACTGTGGAACAAAAATACCTCCAGCTAGTTTTAGACTTTTTGGAGTACTTCCAGGTAAATCAACTAGCCGTCAATGGAGGTCTAGGATTCACCACCATTCAAGAACTCGGAGTGCCTGCCCAGTACTTCACTTCTCAAGAAGAAATATTATTCCAAAAATTACAGGAGTATGATAAAAATGTAGAAGATTGGACCGTTGAATCATTTATTGTTCAAAAAGAAGATTTTTCAACTCTATTCCAATTAATTTTCAAAGGTAGATATAACACTTGGATAAGTACAAGCCACATCTCCATCCAATTCGATTCCTCCTACCGCCTCTTCCTCTCCTTCTACGGTCACAAAAAGGAAGTGCAAGAGTTAGTCGAAAAACACGGACTCTATTGGCAGGAACGCCAACCACCTTATCATGAGGCGGTCGACTTCACATAACTACGAAAGGACCATATATGCCAGCACTTTCCATTCACAAATACGACAAAAGCAATCTCAACTACATTGAAGATTGGACCGCCATATCTGATATTGGGGATACCTTCTACGGGAAAGTATTAACTTTAGAAGACTACCTAGAAGCTGAAAATCGATATGTTCAAACCATCGCCAAGATTCTGCAATTATTTAACATTAATCCCGAATTATTCATAGCCTGAATATCTTTGCGTAACTATCAAAAAAAAATCATCAGAAACAAGCAATAAACAATTGCAATTCTGATGATTTTTATGAACGATCAAGTTTTTCTATAAATAAAGATGGGTCTGCTACCTTAGCACCCTAAAAAAGGGTAGACTCCACCCTTGGTGCGACTCTCGATTTTTAAAAATGTATTCTATTTGATTCGGTATCCTAATTTCCTAACAAAGGAGGACTGGTATCCCTTATTGCATAGGGAACGGGGAGTGAGAAATCTAGTCTGGAAATTCGCTCAAAGAGAGCCTGAAACTCATCCTTCAGAGAATAGAGATTAGACAGTTTTAGAATTTGTTTTCTAGCACTTTTGACGCATTTTCCAGCTAT
>NZ_JADPMS010000092.1:0-748 GCF_015686645.1 Streptococcus sp. NLN76
GAGCCCTGAGAGATGATCAGGTAGATAGGTTAGGAGTGGAAGTTGTGTGAGCAATGTAGCGGACTAATACTAATAGCTCGAAGACTTATCCGAAGTCAAACTAAGTATGCGAGTTGAGGTTAAACTTGAGACTTTCTGATGATAGAGTCGAATACAGCCTCGCTTCTGTGGAAAAAGATAAATCTTCCTAGTGTCTAAAGACACTTCGTCTGATTTCCTATTTTTCCTTTGAAGCGCCAGCAAGCTGGACGGCTTTTATATCCTGTATAGATATTCAATTTTGAGTGTTCTTAACACTCTGTCTACTCTAGCTTGTAGAGTGACAATGTAATTTTATAAGATTTTTTCTTGGTGACAAGGAATCCAGTCGAGGTCAATCTAAGGATTACCGAGACGTAGATGACGCCGTCAACGAGGAAAAAGCTAGAAAATTTGTTAAGTGACGATAGCCTAGGAGATACACCTGTTCCCATGCCGAACACAGCAGTTAAGCCCTAGAACGCCGGAAGTAGTTGGGGGTTGCCCCCTGTGAGATATGGTAGTCGCTTAGCAAATAGAAAGCTCAGGCTTTCTTATGGGAGTTTAGCTCAGTTGAAAAGGAGAGGTAATCGACTTTTCAAGTTGCGGATAAGGAAAGTGAAACTTTTCACCGTTGGCTGAGCAAACTCCGCCTTATGGGAGTTTAGCTCAGCTGGGAGAGCATCTGCCTTACAAGCAGAGGGTCAGCGGTTCGATCCCGTTAACTCCC
>NZ_JADPMS010000092.1:758-1701 GCF_015686645.1 Streptococcus sp. NLN76
CCATAGTACGAAAGTACAGGTCCCGTAGTGTAGCGGTTATCACGTCGCCCTGTCACGGCGAAGATCGCGGGTTCGATTCCCGTCGGGACCGTTCAAAATGTACAGTGTACATTTTGAATGTATATATAAAGCAAACGAAAGTTTGCGCCAAAAAATGTACAGTGTACATTTTGAATGTATAAAAATGAAACAAGCATAAGCTTGTGACCTATAAACCAGTATTGCAGAATAGGGAACAGACTCGTTAGCTCAGTTGGTAGAGCAATTGACTTTTAATCAATGGGTCGCTGGTTCGAGCCCAGCACGGGTCATATGCGGGTTTGGCGGAATTGGCAGACGCACCAGATTTAGGATCTGGCGCTTTCGGGCGTGGGGGTTCAAGTCCCTTAACCCGCATTAAGTATCATAGGCCGGCTTAGCTCAGTTGGTAGAGCATCTGATTTGTAATCAGAGGGTCGCGTGTTCAAGTCATGTAGCCGGCATTAAGAGGATTGCGAACGTAGTTCAGTGGTAGAACACCACCTTGCCAAGGTGGGGGTCGCGGGTTCGAATCCCGTCGTTCGCTTTGGCGCCGGGGTGGCGGAACTGGCAGACGCACAGGACTTAAAATCCTGCGATCGTTACTGATCGTACCGGTTCGATTCCGGTCCTCGGCAAATGAGCACCCTTAGCTCAACTGGATAGAGTACCTGACTACGAATCAGGCGGTTAGAGGTTCGACTCCTCTAGGGTGCATGTAAACAATAATACGGGAAGTAGCTCGGATTGGTAGAGCTCAAAGCTTAGCTTTGAGGTTGAGGATGAGGATTTGCGAAGCAAATCTACTTAGCAAGTACTCTACAGCTGAGATACAACCGAATTTATAGTTACGGGAAGTAGCTCAGCTTGGTAGAGTACTTGGTTTGGGACCAAGGTGTCGCAGGTTCGAATCCTGTCTTCCCGA
>NZ_JADPMS010000093.1:0-1584 GCF_015686645.1 Streptococcus sp. NLN76
CTACAGAGTTTAAACTTAGCTGTGTTGAAGCCTATAAATTAGGAGAAGGTTCTCTTTTAGAAATAGCTTCAAAATTTGGACTAAGATCTCCTTATCAACTACGCCAATGGATTATCAAGTATAATAGTCATCAAGAACTAAAGGACTACAATCCTATCCCGGAGGTCTATGAGATGGCTAGCAGAAAAACAACGAAAGAAGAACGTTTAGAAATTGTTCAATATTGTTTAAATCATGATTCAAATTATAAGGAGACAGCTCGGAAATTTGGCTGTAGCTATGCCCAAGTCTATAGCTGGTGCAGAAAGTATAAACTTGATGGTTTGGAAGGGCTGACTGACAATCGTGGACGCAAACGTAGTGAAGATGAATTGTCTGAGTTAGAAAAAGCAAATCGAAGAATTAAAGAACTTGAAAGAAGGCTTGAAATAAGCGAGAAAGAAAGTGAATTCTTAAAAAAAGTGAGGGAATTAGAAAGGAGTTGGTTACAGGACAACCTAAACAACGAGTAATCGCTCAAAATCGGCAGCTAAAAATCAAGCTATACCAATTAATTAAAAATTATCATGAAGAAAAAGGTTGGCCTATTGATTGGATGTGTCGGTTGGCTCATATTAGTCGTGCTGCTTACTATAAATGGCTAAAGCGCAAGCCCAGTCAACGTGAACTGAGAGACCAAACCATTCTTGACAGGATTCTAGAAATCTCTAAAAGTAATAATAGTTTATTTGGTTCAGTTAAAATGACACTTATGTTGAACAATGAGCTAGAAGCTGGAGAAAAACCAATCTACCGACGAACTGTAGCTCGTTTGATGTGTGTGAACAATATTTATTCCAACAAAGCAAAATATAAGAAGCGGAAACGTTATACCACTTCAACCCCTGATCAGACAGCTGAAAATATTCTCAATCGTGATTTTAATTCAAAACGACCAAACGAAAAATGGTGTATCGATATTACAGAAGAGAAAGTTTCTGGAACAAACCAAAAAATATACCTATGTGCAATCTTAGATCTATATGATCGTTATATTGTTGGCTATGCAATAGGTAACAGAAATGACACGGCACTAGTGAATTCAGCTATTAAGAATGCCCTTAAAGAAGAACCAGATAGTCAGGCCTTATTCCATAGTGATCGAGGATTTCAATTTACAAGAAAACCTTTTGCCCATATATTAGAAAAACAGGGGATGACGCAGTCAATGTCTCGGGTGGGTCGGTGTATCGATAATGGCCCATTAGAAGGTTGGCAAGGACAAATAAAGGAAATGCGAGAGGTGCTGTATCCCAATGTAGCTACTTTCGAAGAGATGAAGGAAGCGTATGAAAAAACAATTGATTGCTACCATCATCATGATCCACAGGAAAGATTTGAAGGAAAGACACCTGCACAAGTAAGAGCTGAGGCAAAGGCGAATCCCCAACAAGTAACCCAGTATCCAATTAAGTAAGCTAAAAAATACATTGATTTTTGGAAAAATATTGCCAATAAAAAAAACCAGACCGCCTAAATTTAAGGCAGTCTGGTATCAAACATTTTATTTATTTCAACTGTCTACTTGACACGGTACGTATCAAA
>NZ_JADPMS010000094.1:0-1573 GCF_015686645.1 Streptococcus sp. NLN76
TTACCGGTTTCATAAAGGCTTACGATGGTTTCTTTGAATTCTTTACTATACTTTTGTGACATATGGACTTCTCCTTTGGTTTGAGATAATTCTACCAAATCGTGTCCATGAAATCATACTAACACCACCTGTAACATTAGCGATGGTAACAACAAGATGCGAACCATTCTTTGTATATATTTCTGACTTCCAAGCATTTCCCCCTTGAATACTACAAACATCTTCTAACTTTCGCTGTTCCCAAGTATCTGTAAACCCATCGAATCTAAATTCAGGTATCTTTTCTTTCATTAATTTGTACTCCTTCAACTTTCTTCCACAAAGATTTTCATAATCAACAAATCATTTCAAAACACTTTAATTAGCAATAGTATCCGTGTCTGTGTTGATGAATTGCAATTGATCAGCCTTTCTTGCTCCCCGCTTTTTCAGTTTTTTCTTTATGTTTAATTCAGAGTCTCTTTCATGCTCATCTACATAAATATCAACATTCGGCATTAATTCAAATATTTTTTCAAAGTATGGATCATCAACTCCAGGATATTCATCAATATCAGTCTTAATGGCGCTAATTCCAATAAAATAAATCTCTTTAATTTCTGATGCTGTATTTACATTTTGTAAAAACGACTGCAATACACTTAGTTGTTTTGATACTGGTTTTTTAAACTCATTCTGTAAGGTAAGTAAAGCATGTTCTAAACCAATGTAAAACTCAGGGACATCTTCTGGAAATACTTTCTCGCCGTGCCCATATAGGAATCTATCTTCTTCTATACTTCCATGAATATGACAGATTTTGGAAGGCGAAATACCATAAACTTCCTCTAATACTTCTGTGTAATTGAACGTCAGAAAAAAGTTATTACTGTCATTCATAATTGTTTGTTTTAGAGCAGATAGGTTCGAATATTCTTCTGTTTCCATAATCGAACGAACCCAATTTGGAAAGAGAGTATTTTTTAGAATTGGAATCGCTTTAATAAGTGAATCATTCAAATCCTGTAGATAGTATTGATTTTTAAAATGATCAATATCGCCGTCCTTATCTAGCATATCTTCACAGTCAATTGACAAATCTGCAATATCTCCAAGCTTTGATTCAAAATCAGTCCAATCGGAACCATTTACAAGCTGATTAATCAAACTAATAAAGAATATCTGAATATCATTATCTCTAAAAATTTCCTCTCCATCTGATGATGTATATGTTTGAGGAATTTGAAAATCGTTCCAGAAATAATCTTGCTCAGCTGTTACAAATAAAGTTTCCCTTTTCGGATCAATTTGCTTAAGTATCCATTTTTTAAAATCGTTATAACGTGTAGGAAGATCATGTGCCAAATCAAATCCATTCCCAATAATAAATAGTTTTTTCTTCATATCCTACCTCCCAGTCAGCGGCAGTATATCCTGCTCAATCATATTTCGATAGTCATCTTTAACCCCGAATTATTCATACCCTGAATATCTTTGCGTAACTATCAAAAAAATCATCAGAAACAAGCAATAAACAATTGCAGTTCTGATGATTTTTATGAACGATCAAGCTTTTCTATAAATAAATATGGAT
>NZ_JADPMS010000095.1:0-1497 GCF_015686645.1 Streptococcus sp. NLN76
CTCTTTTCTTAACTCTACCTGAATTAAGTAAACTCTTTATGCGTTCAGCGTTTCGGTTTATTTCTTGTTACTTTCTTTGATATAGATATTCAATTTTCAATGTTCTTTTAGGATACCACTTCAACTTTGTTTGTAGTTGAATCTCAGCCTAACTTCGTAGAGAAAAAAGATAAACTTCCTTGTGTTCTCCGAACACATCGTCTGTTTCCTATTTTTCTTCTCGAAGTTTCCGCAAGCGGATCGGCTTCGATATCCTGATGGAGCCTAGCGGGATCGAACCGCTGACCTCCTGCGTGCAAAGCAGGCGCTCTCCCAGCTGAGCTAAGGCCCCAGGTTGGTTTCTAACCTTTGAATCTATTCTTTTTTATTTCTTGGTTGTCATCTACATGACCCCTCAAAACTGAACAAGTACCAATGTCATCCATTTCCTTAGAAAGGAGGTGATCCAGCCGCACCTTCCGATACGGCTACCTTGTTACGACTTCACCCCAATCATCTATCCCACCTTAGGCGGCTGGCTCTAAACGGTTACCTCACCGACTTCGGGTGTTACAAACTCTCGTGGTGTGACGGGCGGTGTGTACAAGGCCCGGGAACGTATTCACCGCGGCGTGCTGATCCGCGATTACTAGCGATTCCGACTTCATGTAGGCGAGTTGCAGCCTACAATCCGAACTGAGACTGGCTTTAAGAGATTTGCTTGCCGTCACCGACTTGCAGCTCGTTGTACCAGCCATTGTAGCACGTGTGTAGCCCAGGTCATAAGGGGCATGATGATTTGACGTCATCCCCACCTTCCTCCGGTTTATTACCGGCAGTCTCGCTAGAGTGCCCAACTTAATGATGGCAACTAACAATAAGGGTTGCGCTCGTTGCGGGACTTAACCCAACATCTCACGACACGAGCTGACGACAACCATGCACCACCTGTCACCAGTGTTCCGAAGAAAAGCCCTATCTCTAGGACGGTCACTGGGATGTCAAGACCTGGTAAGGTTCTTCGCGTTGCTTCGAATTAAACCACATGCTCCACCGCTTGTGCGGGCCCCCGTCAATTCCTTTGAGTTTCAACCTTGCGGTCGTACTCCCCAGGCGGAGTGCTTAATGCGTTAGCTCCGGCACTAAGCCCCGGATAGGGCCTAACACCTAGCACTCATCGTTTACGGCGTGGACTACCAGGGTATCTAATCCTGTTCGCTACCCACGCTTTCGAGCCTCAGCGTCAGTTACAGACCAGAGAGCCGCTTTCGCCACCGGTGTTCCTCCATATATCTACGCATTCCACCGCTACACATGGAATTCCACTCTCCCCTTCTGCACTCAAGTTAAACAGTTTCCAAAGCATACTATGGTTAAGCCACAGCCTTTAACTTCAGACTTATCTAACCGCCTGCGCTCGCTTTACGCCCAATAAATCCGGATAACGCTCGGGACCTACGTATTACCGCGGCTGCTGGCACGTAGTTAGCCGTCCCTTTCTGGTAAGATACCGTCACA
>NZ_JADPMS010000096.1:0-1340 GCF_015686645.1 Streptococcus sp. NLN76
TGGATTTCAGTCAATATCTTGGACAGTTTTTGATAGAATTTTGTGCGTTCTAGGCGCCCCGTGGTTGCCTGGCCTCCTTTTTCTAGTTAGTATCTTTCAGAAACTAACTAGAAAAAAGAGGGTAAATGAACTAAGCTTCTAGTTTTTCATATTCATTCGGACTTAGATAGTTTAGACTGCTGTGGCGTCTCCTTGAATTGTAAAATCCTTCAATGTATTGAAACAGACTTTGATAACAAGAATCAAAATCTTTATAGCCCATCGAATTTTCTGCATAGATACATTCTTTCTTGAGTGTCGCATGAAATGACTCAATACAACTGTTGTCATAGGGACAACCTTTTTCGCTGTAGGAATGGGTAATCTGATGTTCTTCTAAGTATTTGTTATAAGCATTGCTTGTGTATTGGCTCCCTTGATCCGAGTGGAGGATCAAATTATCTGAAATTGCTCTTGTCGATAGTGCACCTTCCAGCGTATCTAGAACTAATTGAGTATCCATATTTCTGGACAGTTTCCAAGAAATAATTTTACGTGATTTCAGATCCAAGATACTTGATAAATAGCACCAGCTATCAGATAGAGTATAGATATAGGTGATATCGGTCACCCATTTTTGATTGAGTTTCTTAGCAGTGAAATCACGTTTGAGTAAATTAGGGCGTTCTTGTGTGACAGATTTCGTCGAACTAGTAGGCCGATATTTTTTACGAATAATGGATTGAATTCCTAATTCTCTCATTAATTTTTGAACTCGCTTTTCTGAAACTGAATACCCTTGAGCTTGTAAGTCTTTATGGATTTTTGGCGCACCATATCTTTTACCAGATTCAAGATACGAAGCCATGATTACTTCTTTCAAATTATTATTTTCAAGATCACGACTACTAGGTTTCCGATTTTGATACTCATAGAAGCTAGATCGTGCAACCTCAAAAACATTGCAGAGACTATTAATTGAGTAGTTGTAGGTCTCGTGTAAGAATTGGATCTTTGCGAAGACAACAGCGGTACTTACTTCTTCGCAAAGATCCCTAAGGCCTTTTTTAAGATTTCATTTTCTTCCTTAATTTTTGCCATTTCCTTACGCATTTCTTGAAGATCATGGAGTGACATCTCCTCAGTATTCAACTGTTTCTTACTGTAGACTTTTATCCATTTATAGATGGTTTGATTAGCTAAACCATATTCTCGAGATAAATCGGAAACGGATTTACCGGTTTCATAAAGGCTTACGATGGTTTCTTTGAATTCTTTACTATACTTTTGTGACATATGGACTTCTCCTTTGGTTTGAGATAATTCTACCAAATCGTGTCCATGAAATCATACTAACACCA
>NZ_JADPMS010000097.1:0-1132 GCF_015686645.1 Streptococcus sp. NLN76
ACAGAAACAGAACTTCAAAATCCAACAGTTGTTAAGCCAGAAGACAGCCCAATTGGTGAAGCTTATCAAGGTACGAAACCAGCAGAGATTGTTAAAGATGGTAAGACCTATGTTCTTTCCACAACACAACCAGTTCGTGACAATCAAGGAGATGCTCCAGAAACTGGTGAAGTTAAAGAAGGTAAACAAACCATTGTTTATCAATATGTCTTGAAAGAAGAGCCTAAGGGTAATGTCATTGTCCACTATAAAGATACGGATGGCAACACGATTAAAGAAGATGTAGAAGATACTCCATCTTCAGATGTTGATACTCCGTATGATACAAAAGACAATAAACCAGAAGTTATCGAAACACCGGAAGGCAAGAAATACAAACTTGTTCCAGAACGTACAGAAGGTAATGAAGAAGGTAAAGTTGTCGAAGGAACAACAGAAGTAACTTATGTATACCAACAAGTCGGTGGCGAAGTAAACGCTCGTTACGTGATTGAAGGGACAGAAACAGAACTTCAAAATCCAACAGTTGTTAAGCCAGAAGACAGCCCAATTGGTGAAGCTTATCAAGGTACGAAACCAGCAGAGATTGTTAAAGATGGTAAGACCTATGTTCTTTCCACAACAAAACCAGTTCGTTCAAATGAAGGAGATGCTCCAGAAACTGGTGAAGTTAAAGAAGGTAAACAAACCATTGTTTATCAATATGTCTTGAAAGAAGAACCTAAGGGTAATGTCATTGTCCACTATAAAGATACGGATGGCAACACGATTAAAGAAGATGTAGAAGATACTCCATCTTCAGATGTTGATACTCCGTATGATACAAAAGACAATAAACCAGAAGTTATCGAAACACCGGAAGGCAAGAAATACAAACTTGTTCCAGAACGTACAGAAGGTAATGAAGAAGGTAAAGTTGTCGAAGGGACAACAGAAGTTACTTATGTTTACCAACAAGTCGGTGGCGAAGTTAACGCTCGCTACGTGATTGAAGGTACAGAAGAAGAACTTAAAGATCCAACAGTGGTTAAACCAGAAGACAGCCCAATTGGTGAAGCTTACCAAGGTACGAAACCAGCTGAAATTGAAAAAGACGGCAAAACATACGTTCTTTCAACAACAAAACCAGTTC
>NZ_JADPMS010000098.1:0-1099 GCF_015686645.1 Streptococcus sp. NLN76
CTTGCTTGATCACTTGATATTTTTTATCTTCAGACATTGTTAAAACTATTTTCCTCATCTTTCTAATGTAACACAGAGGACATTTTCATATTCGATTTACTTAAGACATTATCACTTTCGAATGATACGGGGGATTTCCAGCACCAAAAGAATGGAGTTATGAAACAAATTATGCTGAGTTTAGAAATATATATCATACAACAATTGTTTGTATAGGAGCATTGATATGGTGTCAAGAAAAAAACATATAATTCAGGAATTAAAAAGGTGTAAACTTGATTTTAAATTTTATTCAGAATTTTGTGACATACTAAATCTATATAATGATTTGGAGAATTATTTTAAAGTTAAAATGAATGATTTTGGATTAACGATTTTGATATTAGATATTGCTTACACTATTACGCAAAATATAGATATAGATTCATTATTACATATGTACCCAATTTATTTAAAAGAACATGTGCATTTCTATATATTTTCTCAAAAATTTCGCTTTTTTGAAATCAATTTCTTTAGGTATTTTGAGAATGATATTATTCAGAAAAATGAATGGGAAGAAAATTTTTTTGAATATATTATGGGACAAATCAGTTTTCTTAAGACGGGGTCTAAATATTATCTGGACAGCAGAGAGTTGAGCAATATAGTAAAGGAACATTGTCTAAATGAGGATTTGATATTAAACTACATAGATAAAAGTGATATTAATAAATATTTTGAAGTTTACTCGAAAAAGATTTCTGCAGAGCATATATTCCATAAACTATTCCTGTTTATTGAAGAGGAGGTATTAAATGGTTTATAATAAAGAAAACTTAGTTCGTTTTTTAAAACTTAATCATCTAAATGTAAACTCTAAACTATTATTAGTCTATTTAGGAGAATCTTCTAGTAGTTTTCCCTTAAACCATCAAGACCAGATAATGCCAGAAATTCTTGTCGAAGTTAATAATGAGGGTTTAAAATCTATGGTGTTAGTATGATTTCATGGACACGATTTGGTAGAATTATCTCAAACCAAAGGAGAAGTCCATATGTCACAAAAGTATAGTAAAGAATTCAAAGAAACCATCGTAAGCCTTTATGAAACCGGTAA
>NZ_JADPMS010000099.1:0-997 GCF_015686645.1 Streptococcus sp. NLN76
CTTGACTATTGCAATGTTTCCCAGAACAATAGAGTTATGGAAAGGACTCATGGTTGTTTCTTATCCTCCTTGTTGCTCAGTCTTCATTACAAAGTCTGTTACCCAGCCCTTCATTTTACCTCCAACCCACTAGCTGTTTCCACCTCTTCACTTCTGCTCTTAGTAGAGAGTAGGCGGCTTGTGAATAGGTGATGAGAATTCTATTATGCGAGGCTGTCGAATGAAGGACTTCTGGGGAACCTTACAGTAGTCAAGGAAACTTCCAAATCTAACAGAAAGGAGACCTTCCACATGAAATGTTTTGTCGGTTTAGACGTCAGTTCTACCAAGTTAGATGTCTGCATTATGCTCAGCGATACTTCCACACCATTTTGCGCCTCACTTCCAAATGATTTAACAGGAGCTGCTGAAATCAAGAAAGCCGTTCTTGATCTAAATGAGAAGCACAGCTTTAAAAGAATCGTGATTGGGATGGAGGCAACGAGTCTCTATAGCTTTCATCCTGCCATGTTCTTCAATGAAGATAGCCAGTTAAAACAGCTGGGGGCTGAAGTGGTCGTTGAACAACCAAATAAGATTAAGAAATATCGAGAAGCTTTCGAAGAAAATAAAAATGATTTTATCGATGCCTTCTATATTGCCGATTATTTCCGTATTGAACGCTTTTCCCCCGCCTTTCTTAAAGAGGAAAAGTATATGGCTCTCCAACATCTCACTAGAACTAGATTACAGATGGTGGAACAGTTGAGCAAAACTAAGCAACATTTTATCGAAAATATTTATTACAAGTGCAATACTCTTTCTTCTGAAATCAAGAAAGAAAATCTTAGCACCTCTGTATTCTCGTCAACTATCCTAAGCTTGATGACCGAGGATTTATCCCTTGATGAAATAGCTTCGATCCCTCTCGATCAACTTGCCGACTTCTTACAAAGTAGAGGCAAGGGACGATTTAAAGACCCTAACAAGTTGGCCAAAGCCATTCAAGCTGCAGTTA